>NZ_JADPMS010000020.1:0-35249 GCF_015686645.1 Streptococcus sp. NLN76
TGGTGCTAGCGAAGAATGTTTTCAACTTTACCGAAAACGAGGACAGTCTGAAAATTTCATAAAAGAGATGAAGTCTGGATTTTTTGGGGATAAGACAGATAGTTCAACTCTAATCAAGAATGAAGTTCGTATGATGATTTCTTGCTTGGCCTATAATCTTTCCTTATTTATGAAGCATCTAGCTAGTGGGTCTGTGAAGAATTTGACGATGAAACGTTTTCGGAAACTGTTTGTGAATATAGCTGGAAAATGCGTCAAAAGTGCTAGAAAACAAATTCTAAAACTGTCTAATCTCTATTCTCTGAAGGATGAGTTTCAGGCTCTCTTTGAGCGAATTTCCAGACTAGATTTCTCACTCCCCGTTCTCTATGCAGTAAGGGATACCAGTCCTCCTTTGTTAGGAAATTAGGATACCGAATCAAATAGAATACATTTTTAAAAATCGAGAGTCGCACCAAGGGCGGAGTCTACCCTTTTTTAGGGTGCTAAGGTAGCAGACCCATCTTTATTTATAGAAAAGCTTGATCGTTCATAAAAATCATCAGAACTGCAATTGTTTATTGCTTGTTTCTGATGATTTTTTTGATAGTTACGCAAAGATATTCAGGGTATGAATAATTCGGGTTAAAAACTAAAAAAGTATAGCAGATAGGAGAGCGAAGCAACTAACGATAGTTCGCCCTTATTGAGAGAACATTTCATGTTCTCTAATCCAGAAACTCAAAGAGTCAATCCCTGAGCCTTAAAACAAGAAAGCGAAGACAGTCTAGGGATAGACTATTTGTACCTGAGCCTAACAATAAAAGAGCGAGGTCGTTTTGGGGAGAAACCGTTTCAGTTTACAACATGAAATAAAGACTTGTAACGAACAATTTTTTTGCGAAAATCGTTCTGTCTCACTCTCTAGCCCTCTTTTTTTGCAGTGTATAGCCATTAGAATTTGTTTCCGAATCGTAAGAGATTGGAGAAACATTATGTGTTTGTTCGTCTGAAAGAACTTTCATCCCCTTCTCGAAATAGTGAGTTTTAGGAACTGTGACCAGAATTGTAAAATTGATTGTAAACGCTTTCTATTCGATATATAATAGGCTTGAAGATAAGTAAGTTAGTATTATATGTGACAACAAGGAGGAAAGTGATGACAGAGTTGCAATTGAATCATTTGTATAAACGTTATCCCAATAGTACTTTTTACTCAGTGGAGGATTTTGATTTGCAGATTCAAGATCGGGAATTCATTGTTTTTGTAGGACCATCTGGTTGTGGAAAGTCAACTACTTTAAGAATGATTGCCGGTTTAGAAGATATCACAGAAGGAGAGCTTTATATTGGTGATCAATTGGTTAATGACATTGCTCCCAAAGATCGTGACATCGCCATGGTTTTTCAGAATTATGCTCTCTATCCACATATGACGGTTTATGAAAATATGGCATTTGGCTTGAAATTGAGAAAATATACCAAGGAAGATATTGATCAACGTGTAAAAGAAGCGGCAGAGATTTTAGGGTTAAAGGAATTTCTAAATCGAAAACCGGCAGATTTATCAGGTGGTCAGCGTCAGAGGGTTGCAATGGGGAGAGCCATTGTGCGTGATGCAAAGGTTTTCTTGATGGATGAACCCTTATCGAATTTAGATGCGAAGTTACGGGTTTCTATGAGGGCAGAGATTGCTAAAATTCATAAGCGTATCGGTGCTACAACAATCTATGTAACGCATGATCAAACAGAGGCTATGACGTTGGCGGACAGAATTGTCATTATGAGTGCCACAAAAAATACAGAGGGAACTGGGACAATTGGTAGGATTGAACAGATCGGGACGCCGCAAGAACTGTACAATGAGCCCAAGAATATGTTTGTTGCAGGTTTTATTGGGAGCCCTGCCATGAATTTCTTTACAGTGGATGTATCTCGCAATCTCATTTCTGATGGGAATCAATTTAGCGTAACCTTACCTGAGGGAATCCAGAAAATGCTGCAAGCGCAAGATCAATTGCATAAAAAATTGATATTTGGAATCAGACCAGAGGCCATCTCAGCAGATCCGATTGCCTTAGAGACTTTCCCCCAAGCTGTTATTGAAGCTGAGGTCATTGTTGCAGAGTTATTGGGGAGCGATTCAATTCTCTATTGTAAGATTGGGGAACAAGAATTTGCTGCGCGAGTGGATGCTGCCAACCATGTTGTAGCTGGTCAAAAGGTATCGTTAGCCTTTAATATCAGTAAAGGACACTTTTTTGATCCGGAAACAGGGATTCGCATTTTCAACTAGGTAGAAAGGTGATGAGAAGTATTGAGAGATAAAAAGAAGTCACTGTTTAAAGAACAAGTGGCAGGAGGAATTATTGTTTCTTGTCAAGCTTTACCAGGAGAACCCTTGTATCGTACTGAGGGAGGGGTCATTCCTTTGTTGGCGCAAGCTGCTGAAGAGGGTGGAGCGCGTGGATTGCGGGCAAATAGTGTGAGGGATATTCAAGAAATTAAAGAAGTTTCGGATTTGCCTATTATCGGTATTATTAAGCGGGACTATCCCCCACAAGAACCTTTTATTACAGCAACTATGCGAGAGGTTGATGAGTTGGCTCAAATAGGTGTAGATGTGATAGCGCTTGATTGTACGCATCGTGAACGGTATGATGGACGGCCTCTTTTTGAATTTTTAAAAGAAATTCAAGAAAAATATCCAGAGCAATTATGGATGGCGGATATCTCTACCTTAGAAGAAGGACGAGCGGCAGCGGAGGCGGGAATCGATTTTATTGGGACGACCTTATCTGGCTATACATCTTATAGCCGTCAGGAGGATGGACCTGATTTTGAGTTAATCCGACAATTGGTTGAAGAAGGATTTGATGTGATTGCTGAGGGGAAAATTCATAGTCCTGAGCAGGCAAGGATGGTCTATGATTTAGGAGTTACGAGCCTTGTAGTTGGAGGGGCCATAACGCGCCCTAAAGAAATTACGGAACGATTTGTAGCTGCAATTCAAGCAGATAGAAAGTAGGTTATTTATGAAAATGCAGAAAGTTTTGGCTGGATTTTTAACGGCATCAGCAGTTGTTTTTTTAACAGCTTGTGGTTCGTCAGAGTCAGGGGGACAAAATGCGAGTAAAGATGGAGGAAAGACTGAGATTACCTGGTGGGCCTTTCCTGTCTTTACTCAAGAAAAAGCTAGTGATGGTGTAGGAACTTATGAAAAGCGGTTAATTGAGGCCTTTGAAGCCAAACATCCAGATGTAAAAATTAATTTAGAGACCATTGATTTTAAATCAGGTCCTGAGAAAATTACGACAGCCATTGAAGCGGGTACAGCTCCAGATATCCTATTTGATGCTCCAGGCCGGATTATTCAATATGGTAAAAATGGGAAATTGGAAAATCTCGATGATCTTTTTACTGAGGAATTTGAAAAAGATGTTGCAACTCCTGAGGTTCTCCAAGCTAGTAAAGCCGGGGATACAGCTTACATGTATCCAATTAGCTCCGCTCCATTCTACATGGCACTGAATAAAGAAATGCTGAAAGAGGCCGGTGTTTTGGACCTTGTAAAAGAGGGATGGACAACAGATGATTTTGAAAAAGTCTTAAAAGCCTTAAAAGACAAAGGCTATCAGCCAGGATCGTTATTCAGCAATGGTCAAGGTGGGGATCAAGGAACCCGTGCTTTCCTAGCTAATATTGGCGGTGGAGCTGTCACAGATCCAGAAGTAACGCGCTATACAACAGATAGTCCAGAATTTATTGCGGCCTTGGAGAAAGCTCAAGAATGGTTAGACAAAGGGTATTTGGCAAATGGTTCTCAATTTGATGGTGGAACGGATATTCAAAACTTTGCAAATGGACAGACTTCCTACACTCTTTTGTGGACACCGGCACAACAAGGGATTCAAGAAAAATTACTTCAAGCTAGTGGGGTAGAGGTTGTTGAAATTCCATTCCCTGCTCCAAAAGGTCAACCATCCTTGGAATATCTCGTGAATGGTTTTGCTGTCTTTAAAAATGGGGATGCACAAAAAGTTAAATATGCCAAAGAGTTTGTTCAGTTTATTGCAGATGATAAGGAGTGGGGACCTAAGAATGTTGTTCGAACAGGAGCCTTCCCAGTTCGTGTTTCTTATGGAAAATTATATGATGATGAACGCATGGATCGTATTGGCTCATGGACACAGTACTATTCACCTTATTACAATACAATAGATGGTTTTGCGGAAATGCGTACACTTTGGTTCCCAATGCTACAAGCAGTCTCAAATGGAGATGAGAAACCGGAGCAAGCATTGAAAGACTTTACAAAGAAAGCAAATGAAACAATTCATGAATAGTAGTTGTTAAAAGAGAGCGGATTCAAACGGCAACATTAAAATTTTAGTGTATGAGTGGGCTAGTTGACTTGGCTGTTTTCAGAGTTCAAAGGGTCAGTGATTGGCTCTTTGAGCTTCTTGAGAAGAGAGTCGAGAAATGCTGTTTTGCAAGTATCATTTGGCGACTATGGCAGTAGACAATGCTATTAGAGCAATCTCACCCATTGCATCAAGGTTGGTTAGATACTCTTTCAAAATCTCTTTAGCCTTGTCAGACCCGTAGCCCAGGAGACTATGGGAGGTTCGAGGTATAAAAAAGCAGAGCTTTTGTCAGATTTGCGCCCGTCAGTGTTGTTTGTAGCTTATCCTCGAAGTAGTTCGAAATCTGAAACGAATTTTAATCCAGGAATTGGATTAAAATTTATAGGTAATGAAGCAAGCATCGCTTGCCATCAATCCGATGGAGACAGTTCAACAGGTCTGGGAGACCTGTTGAATCTTATCAATAAGCGTGCAATGCACGCAATCAATAAGTTCGGCGACGAGGATTAACACATTCAGACTTTGAAATGTAATGAGTATGACTTTCTCTGAACATACTTGCGACAGTATATTTGCACGCAAGTAATCAGGTTTGCCCTAGGGTGCTAATCGTGATTCGTTTTTGAACGGATTAGAGTATAAAATCAGAAGATTGAGCTTGTTGCCCCATTCTCTTTCCCACTACCATTTTTGAAGGGAGGTTCCTTGTGAAATTATCGAAGCTTCGTTTACAGGAAACGATTGTTGCTTACAGTTTCCTGGCTCCAATTTTATTGTTTTTTACTTGTTTTGTCTTGGCACCGATGATTATGGGATTTGTGACTAGTTTTTTTGATTACTCTATGACTAGTTTTGAGTTTATTGGTTTTGAAAATTACAGTCGCCTATTTCAGGATTCGGTATTTTTGAAGTCTTTGTGGAATACTTTGCTAATTGTGATTGGATCAGTACCTATTGTAGTATTCTTTTCATTATTTGTGGCTTCCCAGACTTACCAACAACATGTAATTTCCCGCTCTTTTTACCGCTTTGTTTTTTTCTTACCAGTGGTAACAGGAAGTGTTGCTGTTACAGTTGTATGGAAGTGGATTTATGATCCTTTATCTGGAATTTTAAATTTTGTTTTAAAATCATCTCATATTATTGAACAGAATATTTCCTGGTTGGGAGATAAACAGTGGGCTTTGCTGGCTATCATTATCATCTTACTCACAACATCTGTTGGTCAGCCGATTATTTTGTACATAGCAGCGATGGGGAATATTGATCATTCTTTAGTTGAAGCTGCTAGGGTTGATGGAGCCACGGAGTCTCAAGTTTTTTGGAATGTGAAATGGCCAAGCTTACTTCCAACAACCTTGTATATTGCAATCATTACAACGATTAATTCATTTCAGTGTTTCGCCTTGATACAGTTGCTGACTTCTGGTGGTCCCAATTATGCAACGAGCACGTTAATGTATTATTTGTACGAAAAAGCCTTCCAATTGACAGAGTATGGTTATGCGAATACGATTGGTGTCGTTTTAGCCGTCATCATCGCTCTTGTTAGCTTTGTTCAATTAAGACTATTTGGAAATGAAGTGGATTACTAGGAGGCATGAGGATGAAGAGTAGGCTAAGTGTATTTAAAATTTTGTCAACTGTAATCTTACTGGCGTTGACCTTATTTTTCATTTTTCCTTTTTACTGGATTTTAACAGGGGCGTTTAAGTCACAACCGGATACGATTGTCATTCCTCCGCAATGGTGGCCGTCTCAACCAACTTGGGAAAATTTTGAGCAACTCTTATTTCAAAATCCAGCTACGCATTGGTTATGGAATTCCATTTTTATATCCACAGCGACCATGTTGCTAGTTTGTGTAACATCATCATTGGCTGGTTATGTATTGGCTAAAAAACGTTTTTATGGTCAAAGATGGTTGTTCTTGCTATTTGTAGCTTCAATGGCCTTGCCTAAGCAGGTGATCTTAGTTCCTTTGGTACGTATTGTTAATTTTCTAGGGATACATGATAGTTTGGCAGCAGTAATTCTACCGCTAGTAGGATGGCCTTTCGGAGTTTTTTTGATGAAGCAGTTCAGTGAAAATATTCCGACAGAATTGCTTGAATCAGCTAAAATTGACGGCTGTGGAGAGCTCTCAACCTTTTGGAATGTAGCCTTTCCGATTGTGAAACCAGGTTTTGCAGCTTTAGCAATCTTTACCTTTATCAATACTTGGAATGATTATTTTATGCAACTTGTCATGTTGACATCGAGGGAGAATTTAACTATTTCTCTGGGAGTCGCCACCATGCAAGCTGAAATGGCTACCAATTATGGTGTGATTATGGCTGGGGCTGCTCTAGCTTCGGTACCGATTGTGGTAGTCTTCCTACTGTTCCAAAAGTCATTTACACAAGGAATTACGATGGGGGCAGTGAAAGGATAATGAGATGAATCGGGAAACATGGACAAGGCTCTTTCGAACAGATCAGTGGTTGTGGCTGAGAGCAAATCAGATTTTTCATGTATTATTGTTAAATGTTTGTTGGCTTTTGGGTACTCTACCGGTTATTACTTGGGGTGTTACTCGCCTTGCTTTGGTAAGAGCTTTACAGACATGGAATCCCCAGGAAGTGACTCAAGTGGCTATTCCTTTTATAGCAATGATCAGAGATTATTGGAGAAGGGGATTGGTATTAGGGGGGCTTGATCTATTTCTTCGATTTCTCTGCATTGGCTGTTTTCTAATCGTACTGCCTCAAACGGATCCCTTATTTCTTTTCTGGAAAATTGCACTCCTACCAATTTACTTGTGGCTTGATTTGTATTTCTTTTATGCCTATCCTTTAGTAGCTAGGGGAGTGTGGGGGTGGTATCCGCTGTGTATGCAGATTTTGGGGCAGTTGGTGGGGCACCCTGTGCGGAATCTCGTTTTGTTGATGATTCCGGTTTTAGTAGCCTTCTGCTGCTTGAGTCACGGGGTTAGTCTGCTGCTTTATCTATTTTTTCAATGTACAATTGGGCAAGCCTTATGGGCCTGGATACAAGTGTGGGCTACGGGCAAGAGTGTAGTGGATGAAAATGGAGAAAATGTGAATGAGTTTATTTAAATATAAAGGAATTATTCCAGCTTTGTATGCTTGTTATGATGAAGAGGGGGAAGTGGATTCCGTAAGGATTCAGAAATTGGTTCGGTACTACATGACCCAGGGAGTTAGAGGGCTTTATGTGAATGGTTCTTCAGGAGAGTGTATTTATCAAAATGTGGCAGATCGAAAAAAGATTCTTGAGGCAGTGATGGAAGTGGCGTCTGACTCCTTAACGATTATTAACCATGTTGCGTGTAATAATACCAGAGATAGTGTGGAGCTTGCCAAGCATTCTGAAAAACTGGGAGTAGATGCTATCGCAGCAATTCCACCAATTTATTTTAAACTCTCGGAGGAGGCGATAGCAGATTACTGGAATACCATTAGTAAAGCTGCACCCAACACGGACTTCATTCTTTACAATATACCTCAACTAGCAGGAGTTGCTCTAACAGAAAAATTATACAAAAAGATGTTGGACAATCCCTGCGTGATAGGGGTTAAAAACTCTTCCTTGTCTGTTCAAGACATTCAACTATTTTCCCAATTAGGAGGCGATGAAAGGATCGTCTTTAATGGCCCAGATGAACAGTATATAGCTGGAAGAGTCATGGGCGCTGAAGCAGGAATTGGTGGTACCTATGGCGTTATGCCAGCTCTATTTGTGAAATTAGAGGAATTTATTCAAAACAATCAGCTAATCAAAGCTAGAGATTTACAAAAAAAGCTGAATCAAGTAATCGCATTATTGACCAGTGGTCGAAGTCATCTATATGCTTTAGCGAAGGAGGTCTTATCCCGAAAAGAAGGTCTAGCCTTGGGATCGGTGCGAGCGCCCCTCCCTGCTTTTCAAAAGGAGGATGAGAAACTGGTGACGCAGATTATTGCCTTACTTCTAGAAATTGAGGCAACTCTGTTGTAAGGAGCTCATAAATATTTTTAATACTCGAAACATTTCGAAATCTGAAACGAATTTTAATCCAGGAATTGGATTAAAATTTATAGGTAATGAAGCAAGCGTCGCTTGCCATCAATCCGATGAAGACAGTTCAACAGGTCTGGGAGACCTGTTGAATCTTATCAATAAGCGTGCAATGCACGCAATCAATAAGTTCGGCGAAGAGGATTAACACATTCAGATTTTGAAATGTAATGAGTATAAGAATCTTTGAAACCTTCTATTTTCTCCCAATCGAGGTATGAAAACTTTGTTGAATCAGCCTTTGGGATGTTTAAGAATTTAGTTTTTCAAGGGTTCCTTTAGAGGTTGGGACGATAGTCTCAACCTTCCTCTTTTATATTCGAAACAGTTCGAAATCTGAAAAGGCAATCTGATGAAGGCTGAACTATAGTTCGGCGAAGAAGATTAACACATTCAGATTTTGAAATGTAATGAGTATGAGTATTCTGATTGAAATGAAATTGGTATACGTGAATTGCTCTCTATAGTATTCTAGACGCTAAGATTGGACGATGGTTCATCTGGTTTTTGAAGAGTATCTGAAACTAGCAATTTTTCACAGGAGTATATTTTGAAGGAGAAAATAAGATGCGTATTGTAGGGATTGATATAGGCGGCACAACTATCAAAGCAGATATTTATGATAATCATGGAAAATCGTATGGCTATTTCAGAGAAGAAAAAACAGCTATTGATAAGGGAAAGCAGCAAAATGGGATTGTAGGACAAGTTCTGGCCATTCTAGCAGATTATCAAAAAGAAGTTGTGATTGATGGGATTGCCCTTTCAACAGCCGGTGTGGTGGACTCTCATAAAGGAGAAATTCTTTATGCTGGACCAAGTATTCCTGCTTATCAAGGAGTTAATTTTCGAAAGGAAATAGGGGACAAGCTTGGGATTCCTGTTGCTGTTGAGAATGATGTCAATTGTGCTGTTTTGGCAGAAGCTTGGCTAGGTGCAGCCCAGGGAAAACAGGATGTCGTCATGGTGACGGTAGGTACTGGAATTGGTGGAGGATTTCTTCAATCAGGCCATCTTGTCAGAGGCTCTACATTCACGGGGGGCGAGATAGGCTATATTCCAATAGGAAAGACAACATGGCAAGAGGTGGCGTCCACAACGGCCTTGATTGAGGATTATGAACAGTCTACGGGTCTAGGGGGAATCAATGGAAAAGATGTATGCGATGCTGTGGATCAGGGAAATTCTCTAGCAGAGGCAGTGCTGGATCAATTTATCGATCATCTAGCGACAGGGTTACTGACTTTATCTTATGCCTTAAACCCAGAGATATTACTGATTGGTGGAGGGATTTCAGCTCGCTCTGATTTACTTTTACCACGACTGGAAAAAGTGATGAAAAATCGGATTCAAAATGTTCGATTCCTCCCAGCTGTTATTGCAAAAGCCGCTTTGGGAAACGAAGCTGGTCGTATTGGAGCTGTTCGCCATTTTCTCAATCAATATGGGGAAGAATCCTGTTCTTTGAGGACAAAAGATTGAAAACGCTTTATTTTTTCTCTATACTAAGTATAGAGAGAGGAGGGGGCGCGTGAAATTTTTACCTATAAAAAGAATGATTGAGCTTCATTATGATGAATTGACATGTACGGAGAAGGATATTGCGGACTTTTTTCTGGAGTCTGAACAATCTTTAAATTTTTTGAGGGCTCAGTGTCTAGCTAAACATTTACATGTTTCAGAATCGAGTTTGACACGATTTGCTCAAAAATGTGGTTTCTCAGGTTACCGAGAATTTATTTACCAATTGAAAGAACAACAGGAACAGATGAAGGCTACTTTTAATCCAGCCTTATCGAGTACAATGATACGTATCTTATCAGATTATGAGCAGATTCTTGACACGAGTCAATCCTTATTATCAGAAGTACAAATTGATTGGATGATTCATCACTTGGAACAAGCTAAGCGCGTTTATTTCTACGGAAAAGGATTCTCGGGCTTAGTTGCTCGAGAATTTAGTATCCGTTTTTTACGTTTGGGACTTGTATCTGAGGCGATTATCCATGACGACATGCTGCACTGGATAGATGGCGTTATTGATGAAAGTTGTTTGGTGATTGGTTTATCTGTTTCTGGTCAGACTCAATCTGTCCGCTCAGCTTTAGAGAAAGCCAAGAAGAAAGGGGCCAGTACTTGCTTAATCACAACGCAATATCATCGAATGGATTATGTTGACTGTCTTTTTAGAGTAGCCTCTACAAGACATTTAAATTATGGCAATCGCATTTCTCCTCAATTGCCTTTGTCCATTGCTTTAGATGTTGTATTTGCTTATTTTTTAGATTATGGAGAGAGGGAGAAGAAACAGGCTCTATATGAACGCTCTCTTATCCCAGGCGATGACCCATTACTGGATATTTAGAATTGATTCCCGTGAACTGTTTATTTTGCCCTTGTCAAGCCGCCTTGTTGAAACCATTGATTGCGTGTATCGCATATCTCGCCCAGAAGGATTTATTGAACCATCGTCATTAATTTTCTTAGCCATTTTATAGAAGGATTGGAGTAGTCCAATTTTGTTGCCTTAACTGGAACTGTGAGTGTGGAAGAATTTTTCTGTTTATGGACGATAGTCTTTTAGTACAAGGCAGCGAGTCGTAGACAGGTCAAAACACTGGGGAGATTTTGAGTTTGCTGATACAGCTTTCGAAGAAAGTTTCAAAGAAGTACAGCAAGACGAGTTAACACAGCAATAAAAGATAAACGAAAAGAGAATATAAGGTCTAGCTCCCCAGTTTTCCCACTCTATTTGGAATGTAACCGCATTTACGGTATAATATTAAAAAATAGGAAAAGTTCAGTTAGGAGTTTTTATGCGGATACGCTGGTTTTCTTGCGTTCGGGTCTTGGGGCTTTTGTGGGTCTTGCTCTACCATTTTTATCCCAAGTATTTTCCGGGTGGCTTTATTGGGGTGGATGTCTTTTTCACCTTCTCAGGTTTTCTGATTACCGCCCTCATTATTGATGAGGTGGAGCGCACGGGTCAGGTGAATATGAAATCCTTCCTGCGGCGGCGTTTGTATCGGATTGTACCTCCGGTGGTTCTGATGCTTTTGATTACGATCCCTCTGTCTTGGTTGGTTCGTTTGGAGTACATCACGGACTTGCCGACACAGGTGGCAGGGGTCTTGGGGTATGTGACCAACCTTTATGAGATGCTGACAGGTGGGAATTACGAGGACCAGTTTATCCCCCATCTCTTTGTTCACAATTGGAGTTTGGCGGTGGAGGTTCATTTCTACCTGCTCTGGTCCTTCCTCCTCTATCGCCTTGCCAAGCGTTCTCGCAATGCCTATCAGTTTAGAGGCAGCATCATAACCTTATCCATTCCTCTTTTGGTTCTTTCTTATGGAACCATGGTGTTGGGACTTTTAGCCGGAGCGAGTCCGTCTATGCTTTATTTTGCCAGCCTCAGTCATCTTTTTCCCTTCTTTTTTGGAAGTTTATTAGCGGCGATGACTGGTGTCTCCTCGCTGTCTCTGTCCTTTGAAAAGCGCTTGAAGCATTCCAACTGGCTGGGAATTGTGCTGGGAAGCTTGGTCGGTGTGGGTATTCTGGCCAGTCTGCTAATCCTGCTGCGCTTTGACCAGCCTGTGACCTACCTGGGGGGCTTTGCCTTGGCAGCCCTAGGAGCGACCTTCCTGATCCGCAGTATGCGTCTGCTCCACAATCAATTGCCAGATGTTAAAGAACCAGCCTGGTTGACCTTCTTGGCAGATACTTCCTACGGGGTCTATCTCTTCCACTGGCCTCTGTACATTATCTTTAAGGACCAAATGGTTCACTGGCAAGCGGTTTTCCTCACAGTCCTCCTCTCTTACACCTTTGCTTCTTTTTCTTTTTACATTATGGAACCCATCTTGGCAGGTCGTCAGCACTTCAATAAGCCGGCCCGCATCATTATGGGTATAGCACTGGTTGGCTTGGTGACGGCTAGTGGTGTTCGCCTCTACCAGGCGCCTGCCATGACCAACTTTGCCCGCGACATGGCGGGGAATAACATGGCCCAATCTGCACAAGGATTGGAACGCCTCTATTATCAAGTCAATCCCTCCGCACGGATTGAGAAGCTAGAAGAAGATCAGGAAATCGAGAGCCTGTCCGTTGATGGCGGCCTCTCCCTGATTGGAGATTCCGTGGCCCTAAGGGCTAATGCCCAACTCAACCAAGCCTTCCCAGACGGCAACATCGACGCCGCTGGCAGCCGCAACCTGACCCAGGCGCGTGAGATTATGAACGACCAAGCTAGATCAGGAATCTTGGGGCAGACAGTCGTCATTGGTGTCGGGGTGAACATCGTGGACAATTATAAGGAAGAATTGGACGGCATCGTCAAGGACCTCCCTAAAGGCCACCGCCTTGTCCTCATCACCCCTTACGATGGAAACTCTGACCAGTACATCGAAGCAACCGCAGAAGAAACCTGGAAATATGAACTGAAACTCGCCCAAAAACATACATTTATCACCCTGGCTGACTGGCATAAAGTCTCCCTCGACCACCCTGAAATGTGGGAAGACAGCGACAACATCCACTTCGGTGGCACCGGCGAAGCCATCCAAGAAGGTGCTAAAATTTATACCCAAACCGTCCGCCAAGTAGTCGAAGCTGCACAAGATGGAGCGGTGAAATAAGGATTGTAAGAGACCGACCAGAAAGCTGGCGGTCTTTTTTTGTAGGGCTTTAGAAATGCTCGATTTGGATCTTTGAAGTTCTGAAGCTGTAGGAGAAGTGAATGAATGGACCTATAATATTGCTGCTCTTCGTTTTCTTTCCGAATCGAAGGTCTTGTCAAGAGTCCTAAAATCTGGTAAAATAAATACTCGAAATAAAGACTTTTAAGGTAGGACAGAGAGCCTACTAAGGACTTTTCGAACATTCAGTATAAAATAGGAGTGGGGTTGTGCAAACTCTACACTTGTTTTGTGTGATATTTAATCGAATACAAATCCGCCAGAGTCTCATTTCATGATGAGGCTTTTTTTAAAGCCAAATCAAATAAAACGCGCCTTCTTATTTTGATATAGTCTTTTAGTTTGCTTTAGAATAAGGCTGCGGGTCGTAGACAGCTCAAAATCTCTGAGGGAGATTTTGAGCTTGTTGATAAAACTTTCGAAGAAAGTTTCAAATAAGTACGGCAAGACGAGCTAACACAGTAATAAAAGATAAACTAGAAGAGTATAAAGAATGCCATCAAAATAAGAGAATACAAAGGGGGATAAAATGGCAGAGAAACGTTTGTTATTTGATATTCATGAAAAGCCAGACACTGCAAAAGGGTTGTTGCTAAGTGTGCAACACGTTTTTGCTATGTTTGGGGCGACAATCTTAGTTCCAATTTTGCTAGGAATGTCTATTTCAACAGCTCTTCTAGCTTCAGGGATTGGGACTCTGATCTATATGGTGTCCACTAAATTTAGCGTTCCTGTGTATCTAGGTTCTTCATTTGCCTATATCTCAGCTATGGCTTTTGCCAAGGAGCAAATGGGGGGAGACATCAGTGCGGGCCAAACAGGAATCATGATGGTCGGTTTGATTTATGTGCTTGTCGCCTTGATTGTTTCTAAAATTGGAACAGGTTGGATTGATCGTTTTTTGCCACCAATCGTGATTGGGCCTATGATTATGGTGATCGGGTTGGGACTGGCCAATACAGCGGTCACTTCAGCTGGTTTTGTGCAGGATGGGGATTGGAAGAATATGCTGGTAGCCTCAGTCAGCTTTATGATTGCCGTAACCATCCAAACCCGAGGACGTGGCTTTCTGCGGGTGATTCCATTCTTGATTGCCATTGTCGGAGGCTATCTCGTAGCAGTTCTCTTGGGAATGGTAGATTTTACACCAGTCAAAGAAGCTGCTTGGTTCTCTTTGCCAGATCTTAGCTTGCCATTTGCGACAGGAATTGGAAGTTTTAAAGAATACAAGTTTTACTTCGGACCGGAAGCCTTTGCGATTTTGCCAATTGCGATTGTGACCATCGCGGAGCATGTCGGGGATCATATGGTTCTGGGAGAAATTACAGGTCGAAACTTTTTGAAAAACCCTGGTTTGAATCGAACCCTGATTGGTGATGGGGTGGCGACAGCGGTATCTGCCTTTATCGGTGGGCCAGCCAATACAACTTACGGTGAAAACACAGGGGTTGTTGGTTTGACTCGGATTGCCAGTGTATCTGTCATTCGGAATGCAGCCTTCATCGCCATTGGGCTTAGCTTCTTCTCTAAGTTCACAGCTTTGATTTCAACCATTCCAAGTGCTGTGCTTGGAGGAATGTCCATTCTGCTTTATGGGGTTATTGCCAGTAACGGTTTGAAAGTACTGGTTCGGGCGCGTGTGAACTTTATGGAATCACGGAACTTGGTTATTGCCAGTGCTATGTTGGTTTTAGGCCTTGGTGGTGCGGTCTTGAAACTTGGATCAGACTTTGTGATCTCAGGAACTGCCTTGGCAGCCTTGGTGGGTGTTCTCTTGAACCTCATCTTGCCAGCAGCTTCTGGGGAGTCCAGTGAAGAATAGATTTTTACTAAATAAGTAGAAAAGAGGGGTCTACTTCCCATGATTTATAATCAGAGGGAGTAGGCTTCCCTTTTTTGTTCCGTCTTTCTTCTATATATAAGAAAAAATCTCCTTTTAAATTTTTTTCAAAAAAACTTAGCATTTCCCTTGCAATGCTTCCGCGCGTGTGGTAGACTATTCAAGTGCTGTGAAAAACACAGTCTTAGCTTTGATACAAGAGGTTGCGACACGCTCGGTTGCATTGCCACGCAAGGCGGTCGGTTTTCTTGAGGAGCTAGCCTATTACTTAAATAGACGAAAAAGGAGAAAAAGATGGCAAACAAAAAAATCCGCATTCGCTTGAAGGCTTACGAACACCGTACACTTGACACAGCGGCTGCTAAAATCGTAGAAACTGCTGGTCGTACAGGTGCTGAAGTAGCGGGTCCAATCCCACTACCAACAGAGCGTAGCCTATACACAATCATTCGTGCGACTCACAAATACAAAGATTCTCGCGAACAATTTGAAATGCGGACACACAAACGTTTGATCGACATCATCAACCCAACTCAAAAAACAGTTGACGCTTTGATGAAATTGGACCTTCCAAGTGGTGTAAACGTAGAGATCAAACTTTAATCAGAAAGCGAAGAACCCAAGTAAGTCTGTCAATAGAACTAGATAGAGTTGATCTGGGTCTCTCTTCGATAATTGAACCCGGCCTGAGCGCTGTGCAAAAAAGATAAACCTCCTAGTGTTCTTGGAACACATCGTCGGTTCCCTATTTTTGCTTTGCACTCTGAGACCTTGGTATCTTCATTTGAGCATGAAAAACGCTCGTTAAAAACTTTTTGAAAAAATAGAAAGAAAAGGAACATTTTCTCATGACAAAAGGAATCTTAGGGAAAAAAGTGGGAATGACTCAAATCTTCACTGAATCAGGTGAGTTTATCCCTGTTACTGTTATTGAAGCAGCTCCAAACGTTGTTCTTCAAGTTAAAACAGTTGAAACAGACGGATACAACGCCGTTCAAGTTGGTTTTGATGACAAACGTGAAGTATTGAGCAACAAACCTGCCAAAGGCCATGTAGCAAAAGCTAACACAGCTCCTAAGCGCTTCATTCGTGAATTCAAAAACATTGAAGGCTTGGCAGTTGGTGACGAAATCTCAGTTGACACTTTCCAAGCTGGAGATGTTGTTGATGTAACAGGAACTTCAAAAGGTAAAGGTTTCCAAGGTGTCATCAAACGCCATGGTCAATCACGTGGACCTATGTCTCACGGTTCTCGTTACCACCGTCGTCCTGGTTCAATGGGACCAGTTGATCCAAACCGCGTCTTCAAAAACAAACGTTTGGCTGGACGTATGGGTGGCGACCGTGTAACAATCCAAAACCTTGAAATTGTTCAAGTTGTTCCAGAGAAAAACGTTATCTTGATCAAAGGTAATGTACCAGGTGCTAAGAAATCTCTTATCACTATCAAATCAGCAGTGAAGGCTGCTAAATAATAAGGAAAGGGGAAAACAGTCACAATGGCAAATGTAAAATTATTCGACCAAACAGGTAAAGAAGCTGGCGAACTTGCCTTGAACGATGCAGTATTTGGTGTTGAGCCAAATGAAGCAGTTGTGTTTGATGTGATCATCAGCCAACGTGCTAGCCTTCGTCAAGGTACTCACGCAGTGAAGAACCGTTCAGCAGTATCTGGTGGTGGCCGTAAACCATGGCGCCAAAAAGGAACTGGACGTGCTCGTCAAGGTTCTATCCGCTCTCCACAATGGCGTGGTGGTGGTGTTGTCTTCGGACCAACTCCACGTTCATACAGCTACAAACTTCCACGCAAAATGCGTCGTTTGGCTCTTCAGTCTGTTTACTCAGAGAAAGTTGCTGAAGACAAACTTGTAGCAGTTGAAGGTCTTTCCTTCACAGCGCCAAAAACTGCAGAATTTGCAGCTGTTCTTAAAGCACTTAACATTGATTCAAAAGTACTTGTGATTCTTGAAGAAGGAAATGAATTTGCTGCACTTTCAGCTCGTAACCTTCCAAACGTAAAAGTTGCGACTGCAGCAACTGCAAGTGTTCTTGATATCGTGAATAGCGACAAACTTCTTGTTACTAAAGAAGCGATCTCAACTATCGAGGAGGTTCTTGCATAATGAACTTGTATGACGTTATTAAAAAGCCTGTCATCACTGAGAAATCAATGGCTCAAATGGAAGCAGGAAAATACGTATTTGAAGTAGATACACGTGCACACAAACTCTTGATCAAGCAAGCTGTTGAAGCTGCTTTTGAAGGCGTTAAAGTTGCAAACGTAAACACAGTGACTGTAAAACCTAAAGCAAAACGTGTTGGACGTTACAACGGTTTTACTGCAAAAACTAAGAAAGCTATCATCACACTTACAGCTGATTCAAAAGCAATCGAGTTGTTTGCTGCTGAAGCTGAATAATCTAAGGAGGAAATAGCGTGGGAATCAGAGTTTATAAACCAACTACAAATGGTCGCCGTAATATGACCTCTTTGGATTTCGCTGAAATCACAACTAACAAGCCAGAAAAAACCTTGCTTGTTCCTTTGAAAAACAAAGCTGGTCGTAACAACAACGGTCGTATCACTGTTCGTCACCAAGGTGGTGGACACAAACGTCATTACCGTTTGATCGACTTCAAACGTAACAAAGATGCGGTTGAAGCAGTTGTTAAAACAATCGAGTACGATCCAAACCGTTCAGCGAACATCGCTCTTGTACACTACACAGACGGTGTGAAAGCTTACATCATTGCTCCTAAAGGTCTTGAAGTAGGTCAACGCATCGTTTCTGGACCAGATGCCGATATCAAAGTCGGAAATGCTTTGCCACTTGCAAACATTCCTGTCGGTACAATGATCCACAACATTGAGTTGAAACCAGGACGTGGTGGTGAGTTGGTCCGTGCTGCTGGAGCATCTGCTCAAGTATTGGGTCAAGAAGGTAAATACACTCTTGTTCGTCTTCAATCTGGCGAAGTTCGTATGATCCTTTCAACTTGCCGTGCAACTGTCGGTGTTGTTGGTAACGAACAACATGGATTGGTTAACCTTGGTAAAGCTGGACGTAACCGTTGGAAAGGTGTTCGCCCAACCGTTCGTGGTTCTGTAATGAACCCTAACGATCACCCACACGGGGGTGGTGAAGGTAAAGCACCAGTCGGACGTAAAGCACCATCAACTCCATGGGGCAAACCTGCTCTTGGACTTAAAACTCGTAATAAGAAGGCTCGTTCTAACAAATTGATCGTACGCCGTCGCAACGAGAAATAATAAACACAAGTGAATCCGCCAGCTCGGTAGGGTAGACAAGGCTTTTTGCCTTGCTCCCAAGCCGCTGTGGTACTGTATTTTAAAGGAGAAAAATAAAAATGGGACGTAGTCTTAAAAAAGGACCTTTCGTCGATGAGCATTTGATGAAAAAAGTTGAAGCTCAAGCGAATGATGAAAAGAAAAAAGTCATTAAAACTTGGTCACGTCGTTCAACGATTTTCCCAAGTTTCATTGGTTACACAATCGCAGTTTATGATGGACGTAAACACGTACCAGTTTACATCCAAGAAGACATGGTAGGTCACAAACTTGGTGAATTTGCACCAACTCGTACTTACAAAGGTCACGCTGCTGACGATAAGAAAACACGTAGATAAGAGAGGAGAACGACATGGCAGAAATGACTTCAGCTAAAGCAATGGCTCGTACAGTGCGTGTTTCACCTCGTAAATCTCGTCTTGTGCTTGATAACATTCGTGGTAAAAACGTTGCTGACGCAATCGCAATCTTGAAATTCACTCCAAACAAAGCTGCTGGTATTATCGAGAAAGTTTTGAACTCTGCAATCGCTAATGCTGAGAACAACTTAGGTTTGGACAAAGCTAACCTTATTGTAAGTGAAGCTTACGCAAACGAAGGACCAACAATGAAACGTTTCCGTCCACGTGCCAAAGGTTCAGCTTCACCAATCAACAAACGCACTTCCCACATCACTGTGGTAGTTGCAGAACAATAAGGAGGTTAACTCGTGGGTCAAAAAGTACATCCAATTGGAATGCGTGTCGGTATCATCCGTGACTGGGATGCTAAATGGTATGCTGAAAAAGAATACGCGGATTACCTTCATGAAGATCTTGCTATCCGCAAATTTATCCAAACAGAATTAGCAGACGCAGCTGTTTCAACGATCGAAATCGAACGTGCTGTGAACAAGGTTAATGTTTCTCTTCACACTGCAAAACCAGGTATGGTTATCGGTAAAGGTGGAGCAAACGTTGATGCCCTTCGTGCTAAATTGAACAAAATGACTGGAAAACAAGTTCACATCAACATCATCGAAATCAAAAAACCTGATTTGGATGCACACCTTGTTGGTGAAGGAATTGCTCGTCAATTGGAGCAACGTGTTGCTTTCCGTCGTGCACAAAAACAAGCTATCCAACGTGCAATGCGTGCTGGAGCTAAAGGAATCAAAACTCAAGTATCTGGTCGTTTGAACGGTGCGGATATCGCTCGTAGCGAAGGATACTCTGAAGGAACTGTTCCACTTCACACATTGCGTGCAGATATCGACTATGCTTGGGAAGAAGCAGATACAACTTACGGTAAACTTGGTGTTAAAGTATGGATCTACCGTGGTGAAGTTCTTCCAGCTCGTAAAAACACTCAGGGAGGTAAATAACCAATGTTAGTACCTAAACGTGTGAAACACCGTCGTGAGTTCCGTGGGAAAATGCGCGGTGAAGCAAAAGGTGGAAAACAAGTAGATTTCGGAGAATTTGGTCTTCAAGCTACAACTAGCCACTGGATCACAAACCGCCAAATCGAAGCTGCCCGTATCGCTATGACTCGTTACATGAAACGTGGTGGTAAAGTTTGGATCAAAATCTTCCCTCACAAATCATACACTGCGAAAGCTATCGGGGTTCGTATGGGATCTGGTAAAGGGGCACCTGAAGGTTGGGTTGCACCCGTTAAACGTGGTAAAGTAATGTTTGAAGTTGCTGGTGTTTCTGAAGAAGTTGCACGTGAAGCGCTTCGTCTTGCTAGCCACAAATTGCCAGTGAAATGCAAATTTGTGAAAAGTGAAGAGAAGTAAGGAGAAAGCATGAAACTTGAAGAAATCAAAAAATTTGTTGAAGAACTTCGTGGTCTTTCTTCAGAAGAACTTGCGAAGCGTGAAAACGAATTGAAAAAAGAATTGTTTGATCTTCGTTTCCAAGCGGCTACTGGTCAATTGGAACAAACAGCTCGTTTGAAAGAAGTGAAAAAACAAATCGCTCGTATCAAAACAATTCAATCAGAAGTTAAATAGACTTGGGAAAGGAGAAATCTAACTAATGGAACGTAATCAACGTAAGACCCTTGTTGGACGCGTAGTTTCTGACAAGATGGATAAAACAATCACAGTTGTAGTTGAAACGAAACGTAACCACCCAGTCTATGGTAAACGTATTAACTACTCTAAAAAGTACAAGGCTCATGATGAAAACAATGTTGCTAAAGAAGGCGATATCGTTCGTATCATGGAAACTCGTCCGCTTTCAGCTACAAAACGCTTCCGTCTTGTAGAAGTTGTTGAAGAAGCGGTTATCATCTAATCGAACCGAAAAGGAGAAAAGGTAAATGATTCAAACAGAAACTCGTTTGAAAGTTGCTGATAACTCAGGTGCCCGCGAAATCTTGACAATCAAGGTTCTTGGTGGTTCAGGACGTAAATTCGCTAACATCGGTGATGTTATCGTAGCTTCTGTAAAACAAGCGACTCCTGGTGGTGCGGTTAAAAAAGGTGACGTTGTGAAAGCCGTTATCGTTCGTACTAAGACAGGTGCCCGTCGTGCAGACGGTTCTTACATCAAATTTGATGAGAACGCTGCAGTTATCATTCGTGATGACAAAACACCTCGTGGAACACGTATCTTTGGCCCAGTTGCACGTGAATTGCGTGAAGGTGGCTTCATGAAGATCGTTTCTCTTGCACCAGAGGTATTGTAAGAAACACACAAACGATAGTCCCCTGGAAGCTTTCTTTCAGGGTGCCCCTATGGGCGTAAGAATTTAAGGAGAAAAGAATGTTTGTAAAAAAAGGCGATAAAGTTAAAGTAATCGCAGGTAAAGACAAAGGTGTAGAAGCAGTTGTCCTTACTGCTCTTCCAAAAGTTAACAAAGTCATCGTTGAAGGTGTCAACATCGTTAAGAAACACCAACGTCCAAACAACGAACTTCCTCAAGGTGGTATCGTTGAAGTGGAAGCTCCAATCCATGTATCTAACGTACAAGTATTGGATAAAAATGGTGTTGCTGGACGTGTTGGCTACAAATTTGTAGACGGCAAAAAAGTTCGTTACAACAAAAAATCAGGCGAAGTGCTTGATTAATCACGAAGGAAAGGAGAAGAAACATGGCTAATCGTTTGAAAGAAAAATATCTTAATGAAGTAGTCCCTGCTTTGTCAGAGAAGTTCAACTACTCTTCTGTAATGGCAGTTCCAAAAGTAGATAAAATCGTTTTGAACATGGGTGTTGGTGATGCAGTTTCAAATGCTAAAAACCTTGAAAAGGCTGCAGAAGAGCTTGCACTTATCTCTGGTCAAAAACCATTGATCACTAAAGCGAAGAAATCTATCGCCGGCTTCCGTCTTCGTGAAGGTGTAGCGATCGGTGCGAAAGTAACCCTTCGTGGTGAGCGTATGTACGATTTCTTGGACAAATTGGTTTCTGTATCACTTCCACGTGTGCGTGACTTCCAAGGTGTTCCAACTAAATCATTCGACGGACGTGGGAACTACACACTTGGTGTGAAAGAGCAATTGATCTTCCCTGAGATCAGCTTTGACGACGTCGATAAAACACGCGGTATGGATATCGTTATCGTAACGACAGCGAATACAGATGAAGAGTCTCGCGAATTGCTTGCTGGACTTGGAATGCCTTTCGCTAAATAATTCAGGAGGAACTTAAATTGGCTAAAAAATCAATGATCGCTAAAAATAAGCGTCCTGCAAAGTTCTCTACACAAGCTTACACTCGTTGCGAACGTTGTGGACGTCCACACTCAGTTTACCGCAAATTTAAGCTTTGCCGTGTTTGCTTCCGTGAACTTGCTTACAAAGGGCAAATCCCAGGCGTAACAAAAGCTTCTTGGTAATCCAATGATGCAAAGGACGTTAAAAAATCCGAATGAAAATAGGAGGCCAGACGTAGAAGCTTTAGCTTCTAGGAGTGAAAGTGTTCGGCGAACACTTTCAGCCCTGCCGCTAGAAATTTAAACCGGCAGGATTCACAAATGAAGCAGAAAGACTATGGTTCGGCCTCAATTCAAGTGTTGTGAGTAGGTTTGTTTTAGTCCTTACTCGAATTACTTGATCTATGGATTTCAGTCCTTTCTCAAACTTTCTTCACCAGAATTTGGTGAGACCTAGGCGAACGCCTATTCATTAACTAGCAAGTGACTTGCTCAAACTACTAGTAAGAGGAGAAATCAAAAAATGGTTATGACTGACCCAATTGCAGACTTTTTGACACGTATTCGTAACGCTAACCAAGCTAACCACGAAGTACTTGAAGTACCTGCATCAAACATCAAAAAAGGTATTGCTGAAATCCTTAAACGTGAAGGTTTTGTTAAAAACGTTGAAATGATCGAAGATGACAAACAAGGCATCGTTCGCGTATTCTTGAAATACGGACCAAACGGTGAAAAAGTTATCACAAACTTGAAACGTGTTTCAAAACCAGGTCTTCGTGTTTACAAGAAGAGTGAAGATCTTCCAAAAGTCTTGAACGGACTTGGAATCGCGATTGTATCAACTTCTGAAGGTTTGCTGACTGATAAAGAAGCACGCCAAAAGAATGTTGGTGGTGAGGTAATTGCCTACGTTTGGTAAAATTTTAGACTTCAATTTCTTCATGTGCCTGTGTTAGAGCTCCTTGCCATACTTTAGTATGGCCTGCGTAGCTTTGCCTTGGCCCATTTTGAACTTGAAGCTAAAATTTAAGAGTGTAAAACTCAGCTCATCAATGATGGGCTCCCGTGAAAACTAGTCGCTCTGCGGCTCGATAATTTAACAGGAGATAAACATGTCACGTATTGGTAATAAAGTAATCGTATTGCCTGCAGGTGTTGAATTAAACATTGCAGATAACAATGAGGTTACTGTAAAAGGTCCTAAAGGTGAATTGACTCGTGAATTTGCTAAGGACATCGAAATTCGTGTGGAAGGTACTGAAGTAACACTTCACCGTCCAAACGATTCTAAAGAAATGAAAACAATCCACGGAACTACACGTGCCCTTTTGAACAACATGGTTGTTGGTGTATCAGAAGGATTCAAGAAAGAACTTGAAATGCGTGGGGTTGGATACCGTGCACAACTTCAAGGAAGCAAATTGGTTCTTGCAGTTGGTAAATCTCATCCAGATGAGGTTGAAGCTCCAGCTGGAATTACTTTTGACTTGCCTAACCCAACAACAATCGTTGTTTCAGGTATCAACAAAGAAGTAGTTGGCCAAACTGCTGCTTACATCCGTAGCCTTCGTACTCCTGAGCCATACAAAGGTAAAGGTATCCGTTATGTTGGAGAATACGTACGTCGTAAAGAAGGTAAAACTGGTAAATAATAGATGGGACTTGCTTGCAAGTCCTCGCATTTACCAACTCTGTGCTTAGCACAAACAAAAAATAAGAGGTGAAAATTGTGATTTCGAAACCAGATAAAAACAAACTCCGCCAAAAACGCCATCGTCGTGTTCGCGGAAAACTCTCTGGAACTGCTGATCGCCCACGTTTGAACGTATTCCGTTCTAATACAGGCATCTACGCTCAAGTAATTGATGACGTAGCGGGTGTAACGCTCGCAAGCGCTTCAACTCTTGACAAAGACGTTTCAAAAGGTACAAAAACAGAACAAGCTACCGTTGTAGGTAAACTTGTTGCTGAACGTGCAGTTGCTAAAGGTATTTCTGAAGTGGTGTTCGACCGCGGTGGATATCTATATCACGGACGTGTTAAAGCGTTGGCTGATGCAGCTCGTGAAAACGGATTGAAATTCTAATAGGGAGGACACTGAAAAATGGCATTTAAAGACAATGCAGTTGAACTTGAAGAACGCGTAGTTGCCATCAACCGTGTTACAAAAGTTGTTAAAGGTGGACGTCGTCTACGCTTCGCAGCTCTTGTAGTTGTTGGTGACCGCAATGGCCGTGTTGGATTTGGTACTGGTAAAGCTCAAGAAGTTCCAGAAGCAATCCGTAAGGCTATCGAAGATGCTAAGAAGAACTTGATTGAAGTTCCTATGGTTGGTACAACAATCCCTCACGAAATCACATCAGAATTTGGTGGAGCTCGTGTATTGTTGAAACCAGCTGTTGAAGGGGCTGGAGTTGCCGCTGGTGGTGCTGTTCGTGCCGTCATCGAATTGGCAGGTGTTGCAGATATTACATCTAAATCACTTGGTTCAAACACTCCAATCAACATCGTTCGTGCAACTGTTGAAGGATTGAAACAATTAAAACGTGCTGAAGAGGTTGCTGCTTTACGTGGTATCTCAGTATCTGACTTGGCATAAGAAAGGGGATAAAATGGCTCAAATTAAAATTACTTTGACTAAGTCTCCAATCGGACGCAAGCCAAACCAACGTAAAACGGTTGTTGCCCTTGGACTTGGCAAATTGCATTCTTCTGTTATCAAAGAAGATAATCCAGCTATCCTTGGAATGGTTAATACCATCTCTCACTTGGTAACTGTAGAAGAAGTTAAATAAGAAGATCATGGCTAAGTCGCAAAGAAAAATCTTTGCGACTTACAAGCCATATAGACAAGCGAGTTTTTGTAAAAGTTTCCGTTTTACAAAAGCGCTAGCCCGTGACAAAGGTCACTAAAAAAGGAGAAATAAACAGAATGAAACTTCATGAATTGAAACCAGCAGAAGGCTCTCGTAAAGTTCGTAACCGTGTAGGTCGTGGTACTTCATCCGGTAACGGTAAAACTTCAGGCCGTGGACAAAAAGGTCAAAAAGCTCGTAGCGGTGGTGGCGTACGTCCAGGATTTGAAGGGGGACAAACTCCATTGTTCCGTCGTTTGCCAAAACGTGGTTTCACAAACATCAACCGTAAAGAATATGCGATTGTCAACCTTGATCAATTGAACGTCTTTGAAGACGGTGCAGAAGTAACACCAGTTGCTTTGATCGAAGCTGGAATTGTGAAAGCTGAAAAATCAGGCGTTAAAATCCTTGGTAACGGCGAATTGACTAAGAAATTGTCTGTGAAAGCAGCTAAATTCTCTAAATCAGCTGAAGAAGCAATCACAGCTAAAGGTGGATCAATCGAGGTCATCTAAGAAACGATAGAGAGGTTACTCTATGTTCTTTAAAATTTTAAGGGATTCCTTAAAAATTAAGCAGGTCCGGACCAAGATTTGGATGACCCTCTTTATCCTTTTCGTTTTCCGCGTTGGAACGCATATTACTGTTCCAGGTGTGAATGCCCGGGTCCTTGCTGACTTGTCTCAATTGTCCTTCCTTAACATGTTGAGTTTGGTATCGGGGAATGCCATGCAGAACTTTTCGGTTTTTGCCTTAGGTGTTTCTCCCTATATCACCTCCTCCATTGTTGTTCAACTACTCCAAATGGATATTGTTCCTAAGTTTGTAGAGTGGGGAAAACAAGGTGAGGTTGGACGACGAAAACTCAATCAAGCCACACGTTATATTTCCCTAGTCCTAGCTTTTGTACAATCAATTGCGATTACGGCAAGTTTTAATACCTTGTCCAATGCTCAGTTGGTGCCTACACCAAACTGGCAGACCTATCTCTATATTGGCTGTATCTTGACAACAGGTAGTATGATTGTAGTTTGGTTGGGAGAACAAATATCCGACAAAGGTTATGGGAACGGGGTTTCCATGATTATCTTTGCCGGTATTATCTCTGCCATTCCGCGGACTATCTCAGGACTTTACGAAGATTACTTTGTGAATGTCCCAGCGGATCGTCTACAGAATTCAGCGATTTTCCTTGGATTGGTTGCTCTAGCTGTCTTAGCGATTATTTATTTCACTACTTTTGTACAGCAGGCTGAATACAAAATTCCAATTCAATATACAAAATTGGTACAGGGGGCTTCTTCTAGTTCCTACCTTCCTTTGAAGGTGAACCCAGCAGGGGTTATCCCCGTTATCTTCGCCAGTTCTATTACAGCTGCACCAGCCGCTATTGTTCAATTTATGATTTTAAGCGGAAATGATGCAGCCTGGGTTAGAAATGTGCGAGATCTCCTGTCGACGGATATGCCGTCAGGGATTGCCTTGTATGCACTTTTGATTATCCTCTTTACCTTCTTCTATACCTTTGTGCAGATTAATCCTGAAAAAACTGCTGAAAACTTGCAAAAGAGTTCAGCCTATATTCCAGGAGTTCGCCCAGGTAAGGGAACAGAGGTTTATATGTCCAAACTCTTGCGACGCTTAGCTCTCGTGGGCTCACTCTTCTTGAGTTTCGTTGCTATTATCCCAATCGTTGCTCAAAACGTATTCGGTTTGGCCGAAGCCGTAGCCTTGGGAGGAACTTCTTTGCTGATCTTGATTTCAACAGCCATTGATGGAATCAAGCAGTTGGAAGGTTATCTTCTTAAACGTCGTTACGTTGGCTTTATGCATACAGATACAGAATAGAATTCGGAGGATATCAGTCTAGGCTGATTCCTCTCTATTTTGTTTTTTACTAAGTTTATCAAGAGATTGATAGATTTAGTGGAAAACAAAAAGGAGAAAAGACATGAATCTTTTGATTATGGGCTTGCCAGGTGCCGGAAAAGGGACTCAAGCAGCTAAAATGGTCGAAGAATTTGGCCTTGCTCATATTTCTACTGGGGATATGTTCCGTGCGGCAATCGCCAATGAAACGGAAATGGGCTTGTTGGCAAAATCCTACATGGATCAAGGACAATTGGTACCAGATGAAGTAACCAATGGAATTGTCAAAGAGCGTCTCTTGCAAGATGATATCAGCCAAAAAGGTTTCTTGTTGGATGGTTATCCACGTACCATTGATCAAGCACATGCTTTGGATCAAACCTTGGCAGATTCAAACATTCAATTGGATGGAGTGGTGAATATCGATGTTGACCCAAGCATTCTTTTAGATCGTTTGAGTGGTCGATTCATCTGTCGAAATTGTGGAGCAACCTATCACAAGATTTTCAACCCAACAAAAGTTGAAGGAACTTGTGACAACTGTGGTGGCCATGACTTTTACCAACGTGAAGATGATAAGCCAGAAGCTATCAAAACACGTTTGGACGTCAATATTGCTCAAGGTCAGCCAATTCTTGAACACTATGCTGCTAAAGGCTTGGTCTTTGATATCCAAGGAGATCAAGAAATTGACAAAGTATTTGCAGATATCCAAGCTGCATTAGAAAAAATCAAATAATCTACACTTTGTATCTTGCATTAAAACAGTCTTAGTGGTACACTAGTTAGGTTCTGACTTATCTTGTCCCTCTATACCCAGAGGACATAAATCGAAATTTAGGGAGGTACTTTTGCGTGGCAAAAGACGATGTGATTGAAGTTGAAGGTAAGGTAGTCGATACCATGCCAAACGCAATGTTTACGGTTGAACTTGAAAATGGACATCAGATTTTAGCAACAGTTTCTGGTAAAATTCGTAAAAATTATATTCGTATTTTAGCGGGAGACCGTGTGACAGTCGAGATGAGCCCATACGATTTGACTCGTGGACGGATCACCTACCGCTTTAAATAAAGGAAAAAATTGGAGGATTAAGAAATGAAAGTAAGACCATCAGTTAAGCCAATTTGCGAATACTGCAAAGTTATTCGTCGTAATGGTCGTGTTATGGTTATTTGCCCTGCAAATCCAAAACACAAACAACGCCAAGGTTAAAATCAGTTACTAGAAAGGAGAAAACATGGCTCGTATTGCTGGAGTTGACATTCCAAATGATAAACGTGTAGTTGTATCACTTACTTATGTTTACGGTATCGGACTTCCAACTGCTAAGAAGATTCTTGCTGCTGCAGGTGTTTCTGAAGACATCCGCGTGAAAGATCTTACACCAGATCAAGAAGACGCTATCCGTCGCGAAGTTGATACAATCAAAGTTGAAGGTGACCTTCGTCGTGAAGTGAACTTGAACATCAAACGCTTGATGGAAATCGGTTCTTACCGTGGTATCCGTCACCGTCGTGGACTTCCTGTCCGTGGACAAAACACAAAAAACAATGCTCGTACTCGCAAAGGTAAAGCTGTTGCGATTGCAGGTAAGAAAAAATAATATAGGAGGTAAACAGTCTTGGCTAAACCAACACGTAAACGTCGTGCGAAGAAGAATATCGAATCTGGTATTGCTCACATCCACGCAACATTCAATAACACTATCGTTATGATTACCGATGTACACGGAAACGCAATTGCTTGGTCATCAGCTGGTGCACTTGGTTTCAAAGGTTCTCGTAAATCTACTCCATTTGCTGCCCAAATGGCATCAGAAGCAGCTGCTAAATCTGCTCAAGAACATGGTCTTAAATCTGTAGAAGTTACAGTTAAAGGTCCAGGTTCAGGTCGTGAATCTGCTATCCGTGCACTTGCTGCTGCAGGTCTTGAAGTAACTGCAATTCGTGATGTTACTCCAGTGCCTCACAATGGTGCCCGTCCTCCAAAACGTCGTCGTGTATAATTGATTTTAAATTTACACAGCTTTTCGTTTTAAGAGGGAGTATAAAATGATTGAGTTTGAAAAACCAAAAATAACAAAAATTGATGAAAATAGTGATTACGGCATGTTTGTTGTTGAGCCACTTGAACGTGGTTACGGAACAACACTTGGGAACTCCCTTCGTCGTGTCTTATTGGCCTCCCTTCCAGGAGCAGCAGTAACATCTATCAATATTGAAGGTGTATTGCACGAATTTGATACAGTTCCAGGTGTCCGTGAGGATGTGATGCAAATTATCCTCAACGTCAAAGGAATTGCTGTAAAATCATTCGTCCAAGACGAAAAGATGATTGAATTGGATGTTAAAGGGCCTGCTACCATTACAGCTGGCGATATTTTGACAGACAGTGATATCGAAATTGTCAACCCAGATCATTACCTCTTTACCATTGGTGAAGGAGCAACCTTCAAGGCTCGTATGACTGTTCATACTGGTCGTGGATATGTTCCAGCTGATGAGAATAAGTTGGATAATGCTCCGGTTGGTACATTGGCGGTAGATGCAATCTACACACCAGTGAAAAAAGTCAATTACCAAGTTGAACCTGCACGTGTGGGTAGCAATGATGGTTTTGACAAATTAACACTCGAAATCATGACCAATGGAACAATTATTCCAGAGGATGCTCTCGGTTTGTCTGCTCGCATTTTGAATGAGCACTTGAATCTATTTACTGATCTTACTGAAGTTGCAAAAGCAACAGAAGTGATGAAAGAAGCAGATTCAACTTCTGATGATCGCGTATTGGAACGCACAATCGAAGAATTGGATCTATCTGTTCGTTCATACAACTGTTTGAAACGTGCAGGCATCAATACAGTATATGATTTGACTGAGAAAACTGAAGCCGAAATGATGAAAGTGAGAAACCTTGGCCGTAAGAGTCTTGAAGAAGTGAAATTCAAACTTCATGATCTTGGTCTTGGTCTAAAAGAGAAATAGAGGAGGAAATAATGGCTTACCGTAAATTAGGACGCACAAGTTCACAACGTAAAGCGATGCTTCGTGACCTTACAACTGATTTGCTCATTAACGAATCAATCGTAACTACAGAAGCTCGTGCAAAAGAAATTCGTAAAACAGTTGAAAAAATGATTACCCTTGGTAAACGTGGTGATTTGCACGCACGTCGTCAAGCAGCTGCTTTCGTACGTAACGAAATTGCAAGTGAAGTATATGATGCTGAAAATGATAAAATCGTTACAACAACTGCACTTCAAAAATTGTTCTCAGACATCGCTCCGCGCTATGCTGATCGTAACGGTGGATACACTCGTATCTTGAAGACAGAACCACGTCGTGGTGATGCAGCTCCAATGGCGATTATCGAACTCGTCTAAAATCATCAATTTTGTTGAGTGTTATGATGATGGAGTCTTTTGACTCTTAGTCTAGCTCTGGTCTAGCACCAGGAGTAATCCTGGTGCTAACACTCATCATAATGGTGGTGACGCTTGTTTACGCAATGGCTCTTAAAAAGAACCATGGCGTAAGCAGGCGTTTTTGTTTTTTAGCAGGAAAAATTTGGTATACTGGTTAGAATAAGTGAAAAGAGGACAGCCTATGCATCATTTTTTTCATGAAAACTATCTTTCGAAACTCAAAGAAAATCCTGAACTTTTCATTGGGATTGAATTAGAATTTCCAATTGTTCAAGTTCATGGGCAAGCAACCGATCATTCCGTTTCTATTTCTTTGCTTCACCATCTTGTTCAAATTTTAGAGTTTACGATTGTGAAAGTTGATGAACAAGATCAGCCGATTGAGATTGTCGCTGCAAATGGAGATGTGATTCTGTTTGAAGTCAGCTACAACACCTTGGAATTTGCCTTTGCTAAGTCTGAGAATTTATTTGGCATTGCGAATCGTTTTCAGATCTACCTCGAGGCTATTCAGTCATTCCTTCTTCAATACGACCACCAACTTCTCGGTTCAGGGATAAACCCTAATTGGGCTGTGAATGATAATCGACCAGTGGCTACAGGGCGTTACCAGATGTTGATGGATTATCTGGCTTTGGGAGCGAATTATGTAGAGCTTCATCCTTATCTAGATTATGCTGCCTATATTTGTGGAAGTCAGGTTCAGTTTGATGTTAGTAGAAGCCGGTTTTTACGGGTCCTAAATGCGTTTAATAAGATTGAGGCTGCCAAGGCTTACTTATTTGCCAATTCCTCTTTTGAGCCACTCAAAAACTGTGCTTTGGCACGTGATTCCCTTTGGGAAGATTCGATGCACGGCTTGATTCCTCAGAACGTGGGAATCTATCCTAGCGATTTTGAATCAGAGGAGGATTATATTGACTTTAAAAGCCAATCTTCTTTTTTCTACACAGAAAGAGACGGAACCTATTATTATTTTGAGCCGATTCCGTTACAAGAGTACCTCCAGAAAGATGCGATTCGTGCCTATGGTCTTGATGGGAAGCGCTTGAACTTGAAGCCGGATCGGTCGGATCTTAAGAACCATCGTTCCTATCATTACCAGGAGTTGACCAAGCGGGGCACAGTTGAATTTCGGAGCATCTGTACCCAACCCTTGGAAGCTACCTTTGCGCCGGCCGCCTTTCATCTTGGCCTCTTAACGGAATTGGAAGCCTTGGAAGATTTGCTCGACCATTCGCCATTCTTTGAGCTTATGGGGCGTGATTATGCGCAATTACGTAAAGATTTTTCTCGTCAGGATTTGAATGCAAAAGAAAAAGAAGCCATCCGAGCCTTCTCACAAGAGCTAATCAGCTGCGCAAAGAGAGGTCTTCAGCAAAGAGGATTGGGGGAAGAGATTTTCCTAGCGAATCTACGAATAACCAAATAATTTAAATAATATCTTGACAAAAATTCGGAATATGATAAACTTTAGACAATTTAGGGTAAATCGTGTTCGGGAAAAAGAATATTATGAAGAAATGAAAAGCTCTTCAAACTCTCGAGTCTCTCGCTTACGATAGGTGAGAGATTTTTTTTGAGCACTTTTGACCTAAAAAATAGAAAGGAGAAAGTTTATTGTTTTGCATCCACGGGAATAGGAGGATTTTATGGATAAAACGAGGTCAATTATTGACCTATTTTAAAGTTAGTTACGCATAAAGGAGTAAAAGATGAAGTTGTCAAAAAATGATCGCAACGCATTAATATCAGCTGTTATAGCTTCAGGTACGGATGACTTAAATGTCATGTTTTTATCCTTTTCCCTTACATCCATTATTGCTTCATTGGCGATTAGTAAAGTAGAAGCGGGCTGGATTGCGACAATTACCAATCTTGGTATGTTATTCGGTGGTATTGTTTTTGGGGTTTTAGCCGATAGATACAATAAGTTTAAAATTTTTCGTTGGACCGTAACTATCTTTTCTTTAGCAACGGCTCTTATTTTCTTCACTCCTAATTTGGAATACCTCTACTGGATGCGCTTTATTGCAGGTGTTGGAGTAGGTGGAGAATATGGTGTGGCTATTGCTATCATGGCTGGTTTGGTCCCGAAAGAGCAAATGGGAAGAATGTCCTCTATCAACGGAATCGTTGGGCAAATAGGTTCTATAGCCTCGGCAGCTTTGGCTGGTTTGATTGCCCCGATTTTTGGTTGGAGAGGACTATTTTTGTGTGGCTTACTTCCCCTTGGAATTGTTCTTTGGTCTATGATAGCGGTTGATGCGGATAAGGTCAGTGATTTTGATGCAAGTCAAGCCAAGGAATCTAAACAGGAGAAAGGCAAGATTTGGGATTTGTTTTCAAGTCCCCAAATTGCTGCCCAGACTATATGTTTAATGGTGATGACAACGGTTCAGATAGCTGGCTACTTTGGAATGATGAACTGGTTACCGAGTATCATGCAGGAACAAGCTGGAGTTAGTTTGAGTGGTTCCTCAGTTTGGATGATTACAACGATTCTTGGAATGTGCTTAGGTATGATTGTTTTTGGGAACTTATTGGATCGTATTGGACCAAGAAAAAGTTATGGTATATTTTTAGTGGCTTCAGCCTTGTCTGTATATCTCTTTAGCTTTGCACGGACAGAGTGGAGTATTTTAATCGCTGGTGCGGTTGTTGGTTTCTTTGTTAATGGGATGTTTGCAGGATACGGAGCCATGATTACGCGTCTCTATCCTTATTCTGTTCGTTCTCTTGCTAATAATGCTATCCTGAATGTTGGACGAGCCATTGGAGGGTTCTCATCTGTTGTGATTGGTTTTATCCTACAAAACGCCACTGTGACAATCGTCATGCTCTTTCTGGCAAGTCTCTATTTCCTTAGCTTGTTAGCAATGTTGAGTATTTCAAGTCTCAGGCAGGAGCAGTATCAAAAACTCAATGGATTGGTAGGTCGTTTAGATTAGTCAAGTTTGCATTCGAAAATAAGGATTACTTGGCTGATGAAGGAAGGGATAAGAACTTGGAGTCGTTTGAATACTCTAAGTTCTTTTCATTTGTTGTATCAAAACGAACCAAATCATTGTTTGATGATAAAAAGTGGTGTATAATTACCACTAGTTAGTAACAAAGAGGAGAGACCTTATGAAAGCAGCAATTCATCATATTTCAGTTTTAGCCAGTGATGCAGCAGAAGCTTATCAGTTTTATCATGGTATCCTAGGTCTTTCTCTGCACTTGAAAACGGTGAATCAGGATGACCCGACCATGTACCACTTGTTCTTTAGTGATGAAACGGGGCGCGAGGGAACAGAATTTACTGTTTTTGAGACCAAAACTTTTCCCAAACATCAATCTGGGACAAATGCTTTAGAGCGTACGGTGTTTTGGGTAGCTAATCAGGAAAGTTTGATATTTTGGAAGACACGTTTAAATCAGGCAGGCGTATCAACGGAATGGGCTAGATTGTGGAACCAGGAGGCTCTCTTTTTTAGTGATCCGGACGGTCAAAAATTGGCTTTGGTTTATCCTGAAAAGTTAACTTGGCAGGTTTATCCGCCAAAGAATCCCAGCATAGATCCTTCAAATGCTATTCTAGGGTTGGCGGGTGTAGTGATTCGGGTTCAAAATCAACAAACCGTTACAGAACTTTTGACAAGGGTATTTGGTTTTGAGGAAGCACCTTTTTTTGATGCAGAACTAATGGGGGATAGCCGCCTAGATGCTGATTCCATTTTTCCCCAACATGTATGGATTGTGGAAGATAAAGAACAAGCACCACAGCAGTTGGGACGAGGTGGTATCCATCATCTTGCGCTGGGAGTTGGCTCACTGGAGGAGTTAAAGCAGACTGCGAGTGATCTATCTGCGAAAGGCATTCTCCATTCCCGGATTGTGAATCGAGATTTTATGCATTCCCTTTACTTTAAGGAATGGCATGGGATGGTCTTGGAAGTCGCCACTCCAATTTCAGAAAAACTTGTGATGGATTATGATACGATGGAAAGTTTTCATCATCTCCCCTTATATTTGCCGGATTTTCTGGAGCCGAATCGAATGATTATAGAAGAAGGGTTGAAACAATGACCAGCTTAAAATGGAGTTATAGAGCAGCAGAAGAGCCTTTGTTGGTGCTTTTTCATGGTAGCGGGGGAACTATTCAAGAAATGCTTGGTTTTGGGAAAAAGCTTGCGCCTACCCATAGTCTGTTAGTGGTTCAAGGAGATTATACTTTTGGAAGTGGCTATCGTTATTACCCACCACTAGAAGAGAATCAAAATGATTTAGAACAGAGACACCTGTTTCAGGAAAAGTTTGAGATAACATGGGAAGCATTACGAGAAATCTGGGAGAATAGGCCCCTTATCTTTTTAGGCTACTCCAATGGAGCTAATGCTATTCTCAGTCTTTTAGAAATGAGTAAAGACCTAGCTGATGATTATTTGTTACTTCACCCAAGTTTATTACAATGGAATCATCAAGAAAAACAAAAAGGAAATGTCTACTTGTTCTTAGGAGAGAACGATCCATGGACTTCTAAAGAAGAGTTAGAAGACTATTTTGAAGAAAAATCAGACATCTTTCCATCCCTTCATCTTAACTATTTATCCGAAAATCATGTGATAAATCAAGCAGAATTCAACTGGATAGAAAATTTTTTGAAAAAAAGTAAAAAAAATTAAACAAAACCCTTGCAAAGACCAATATCATGTTGTATACTAATAAAGTCCTGAAGGGAGAGTTCCTTAAACGGGACGCAATCAGTAGAATAGTTCGGCTCAAACGAACGAAAACAAAAAAACTTCAAAAAAGTTAAACAAAAGTGTTGACAAACCATTGAGGTTTTGATAAACTGATTAAGTTGTCTCGTGAGAGACATGACCTTTGAAAACTGAACAAGATGAATACCAATGTGTGGGTAGTAGGAATACTACCTGTCAATAATAAATTCGAAGCTAAATCAAAAGACTTCAAGGCAAACTGACGCAGGTAGAACTAAGGTTCACCAAGGAGGTTTAACAAAGAAGTCTGAAGATTTAACGCAGAACAAATCTGTCAGCGACAGAAAAAATGAGTAAAGACTCAAACTTTTGATGAGAGTTTGATCCTGGCTCAGGATGAACGCTGGCGGCGTGCCTAATACATGCAAGTAGAACGCTGAAGGAAGTGCTTGCACTTCTGGACGAGTTGCGAACGGGTGAGTAACGC
>NZ_JADPMS010000021.1:0-34945 GCF_015686645.1 Streptococcus sp. NLN76
CTTGCTTGATCACTTGATATTTTTTATCTTCAGACATTGTTAAAACTATTTTCCTCATCTTTCTAATGTAACACAGAGGACATTTTCATATTCGATTTACTTAAGACATTATCACTTTCGAATGATAGCAAGTAGTTCCTTTTCATAGTTTTTACTTGCAATGTTGCAAAAAGGTGTTATAATCATAGTAGATTACATTTGACCTTTATTGACCAATTGAGGTCATGACCAAAGAAAGGAAGATCTATGCTTTGTCAAAATTGTAAAATGAACGAGGCGACCATTCACTTGTATACAAGTATTAATGGTCACCAGCAACAAGTTGATTTGTGTCAAAACTGTTATCAAATTATGAAATCCGATCCGAATGCGTCCTTGCTTAAAGGTTTGAGTGGGAACGCCAATAGTAACGATCCTTTTGGCGACTTTTTCCAAAATTTGGGCAACTTCCAACGTCCAGAACAAGAAGAAACTGGAAACCGTCCTGGACAACGCGAACGGGCCCGTCAATCCAAACCTCGACCAAAAGGAATTTTAGATGAATTTGGTATCAATGTCACTGACATTGCTAAACGAGGTGATATCGATCCTGTGATCGGACGGGATGAGGAAATCATTCGGGTTATCGAAATCCTCAACCGGCGGACCAAGAACAATCCTGTCCTAATCGGGGAACCAGGGGTTGGTAAAACCGCTGTTGTTGAAGGGCTCGCCCAAAAAATTGTGGATGGGGATGTCCCACAAAAACTACAATCGAAACAAGTCATTCGCTTGGATATGGTGAGTCTGGTTCAAGGTACTGGAATCCGTGGTCAATTCGAAGAACGGATGCAAAAGTTGATGGAAGAGATTCGTCAACGTGATGACATCATTCTCTTCATTGATGAAATCCATGAAATCGTCGGAGCAGGGAATGCGGGTGATGGCAATATGGATGCAGGAAATATCTTGAAACCAGCTTTGGCACGTGGAGAATTGCAACTGGTTGGTGCAACAACCCTCAATGAATATCGCATTATCGAAAAAGACGCAGCCTTAGAACGCCGGATGCAACCAGTCAAGGTTGAAGAACCAACTGTTAAGGAAACCTTAATTATCCTTAAAGGAATCCAAAAAAAATACGAGGACTACCACCACGTAAAATACACGGATGAGGCTATTGAGGCAGCAGCTGTCTTATCGAACCGCTATATCCAAGACCGTTTCTTACCAGATAAAGCTATTGACCTCTTGGATGAAGCGGGGTCTAAAATGAATCTAACCCTAACTTTCGTTGATCCAAAAGAATTGGATGAGCGTTTAATTGAAGCGGAACGTCTTAAAGCTCAGGCAACCCGGGACGAGGATTACGAAAAAGCAGCCTACTACCGCGATCAAATCGCCAAATACAAGGAATTGCAAAAAACCGAAATCCACGACCAGGACATGCCAATTATCACCGAAAAAGCAATCGAGGCCATCATTGAGCAAAAAACAAATATCCCTGTAGGTGACCTCAAGGAAAAAGAACAATCCCAGTTAGTCAACCTTGCTGATGATTTGAAAGCCCATGTGATTGGACAAAATCCTGCTATCGATAAAATTGCCAAAGCCATCCGTCGTAACCGGGTTGGATTGGGAAGTCCTAATCGTCCAATCGGTAGCTTCCTCTTTGTTGGCCCTACCGGGGTTGGTAAGACAGAACTCTCCAAACAATTGGCCGTAGAACTCTTTGGTTCCGCAGATAGCATGATTCGCTTCGATATGAGTGAGTACATGGAAAAACATAGTGTCGCTAAGCTAGTTGGAGCACCTCCAGGCTATGTTGGCTATGATGAGGCCGGACAATTGACCGAGAAAGTTCGACGCAATCCCTATTCTCTTGTTCTCTTAGATGAGATTGAGAAGGCCCATCCAGATGTGATGCATATGTTCCTGCAAGTTCTTGACGATGGTCGCTTGACTGACGGTCAAGGCCGGACAGTCAGCTTCAAAGATACCATCATCATCATGACCTCTAATGCTGGTACTGGTAAAGTCGAAGCCTCTGTCGGATTTGGAGCGAGCCGTGAAGGCCGAACCAACTCTGTCATGAATGAGCTAGGTAACTTCTTCAGTCCAGAATTTATGAACCGTTTTGACGGTATCATTGAATTCCAAGCCTTAAGCAAGGAAAATCTCCTTCAGATTGTAGATCTCATGTTGGATGATGTTCGTGAACGCCTTGGCAAAAACGGGATTCAGCTGAGCGTTACAGATAAAGTCAAAGAAAAATTGGTAGACCTTGGATACGATCCAAAAATGGGAGCTCGCCCACTTCGTAGAACCATTCAAGACCACATAGAAGACGCCATCACCGATTTCTACTTGGAGAATCCTCAAGACAAGGACCTCAAAGCAGTGATGCAAAGTGGACAGATCATCATTAAATCTACCCAAAAAGTGGAACAAGAAACCGAAACAGTAGAATCTGAATAAGATTGACCAGGGTGGGACAGAAGTCCCATCCTTTTTTCGACAGATTCGTAAAATGTGAATTATTTCTCCTTTTTTCTTTTTTTCTAAAGGATGATGGTCCAAAATCATGATATAATAAAGAAAAACAAGTGAATCTTAGGAAGGTTAACCTATGACAATTCCTCATTTTGGTAAGAAGGATCCTGCTGTGGACTACAAGGTCCGCTATGGAGTTTATGCAGTTGTCCCGGATGCGAGCAAGGAGCGCGTGATTTTAGTACAGGCTCCAAATGGTGCTTGGTTTCTCCCAGGTGGAGAAATTGAAGCTGGTGAGGATCATCAGGATGCATTGGAGCGAGAGCTAGTAGAAGAATTGGGTTTTACAGCTGAGTTGGGGCAGTATTATGGTCAGGCGGATGAGTACTTCTATTCAAGTCATCGTGATACCCATTATCACAATCCAGCTTATATTTATGAAGTCACGTCCTATCAGGAGGTTGGTCAACCCCTGGAGGATTTCAATAATCTAGCATGGTTTTCAGTAGATGAGGCTTTTCTCCACTTGAAACGGGGAAGTCACCGCTGGGGGCTCCAGCAATGGCAACTCTCACAAAAGTTAGATTAGAATTTATGATGAAAGGAACAGCTTATGAAATTAATTAATACAAATTCCAGTCATAATCAATTGATTCAGAGCCAGCTTGAAAACACAGATGCCACCTTGGTTGAGACGTTTTCAGCTGGAAACACGGATGTCATTTTTACCCAGGCACCCAACCACTATGAAATTCTCATTACCAACAAACACCGCGCTATCCGTGAAGTCGAAATTGAAACGATTCGTGACTTTTTCCTTAAACGCCGGATCAAATCTGAGGCTATAAAAAAAGAGGATATTAAAACCCTCTACTCAGATAAGTTGATTGAAATTTCGATTCCAATTAATACTTAACGAATTTCAAAATCAGAATACTCGCGGATTTTCAAAAAAATGACGAGGACAGCGGATGATAATCGTTCAACAGGTCTGGGAGACCTGTTGAATATTAAAGATAAGGCGTGGAAACACGCAAGCAATAAGTTCATCAAAAAGGCTTGACAAAGTCAGAATTTGAAATCCAATGAGTATATACTCTTTTAGTTTATCTTTTATTACTGTGTTAGCTCGTCTTGCCGTACTTTAGTACTGCCTGCGACTCGCTGCCTTGTACTAAAAGCAAACTAAAAGACTATAATACAAAAGAAATCTCTAGCCATAAGGCTAGAGATTTCTTTTTGCTATTTGGGACTGATACTCGAAACAGTTCGAAATCTGAAAAGGCAATCCGATGAAGACAGAACTTAGGGTTCGGCGAAGAGGATTAACACATTCAGATTTTGAAATGTAATGAGTATGAAAAGTCCCTGCTGGATCAATCAACAGAGAACTTTTCAGTCCCAGAAGGCTCATAGAAACTTCATGACTAAAAATTTATTTTTGTGTTCCTTCAAAACCTTCAGCTACTGCTTCTGGGAAGTTTGCTTCAAGGATGGAAGCACAGTGGTCACAGACCATCGCAAGATTTGGATTGCGATTAGTTCCAACACTTGGATCAACACGACGGCAGCGTTGACAAACTTGCCCTTCTGCCGCTTTCACAACAAAGGCTACATTTTCAAAGCTGAGGGCATTTTCAGGTGCTGGCTCAGAGGCTAGGGTCAATTGAGAAACAATGAGCAACTGAGCTAGGTCAGTGTTCAAGGTTTCCAATGCAGCTGCAAGTTCTGTGCTTGGGTAAACAACCAACTCAGCTTCCAGTGATTTGCCAATCACTTTTGCAGCCCGTGCTTCTTCCAAGGCTTTTTGAGCTTGGGAGCGGAAGGTGAAGAAGGTCTCCCACTCTTCTAGCATTTGCTCAGCCTTGTCAAAGCTTTCAACTTCTGGGAATTCCGTCAATTGTACAAAGTCAGCTTCTTCAAACTCAAGGTAGGACCAGATTTCTTCTGCGGTGTGTGGAAGAATTGGCGTCAAAAGTTTGGTTAATTTGACAAGAATATCATAGAATACCGTTTGCATCTGGCGACGCTCTAGAGATTTTGCTCCTTCGATATACACAACGTCTTTGGCAAGATCAAGATAGAAAGCAGATAGATCAACTGTGACAAAGTTAACAACTGCCTTATAAACATTCAGGAAGTTGAAATCATCGTAAGCTTGACGGATGACTGCTACAACTTGGTTGAAGCGAACAGCCATATATTGGTCGACCGTACGAAGATCTTCAAAAGCAACTTGATCTTGAGCCGGATTGAAGTCAGATGTGTTGGCAATCAAGAAACGAAGGGTATTCCGAATCTTCCGGTAGGTCTCAGATACCTGGCTCAAGATATCCATGGAAATACGGACATCATTACTTGTATCCACACTACTTACCCAAAGACGAAGGATTTCAGCACCAAACTGTTTCTCCACATCACTAGGCAAAATTGTATTTCCTAGCGACTTAGACATTTTTTCACCCTTACCATCCAAAACAAAACCTTGAGATAGGAGCTGTTTGTAAGGGGCTATTCCATTGTTGGCAACTGAGGTAATCAGGGATGAGTTAAACCAACCACGGTATTGGTCAGAGCCTTCTAAGTAAAGATCAGCTGGGTATTGCAGATCCTCACGGTTGTTTAAGACACCATTCCAGGAACTTCCAGAGTCGAACCATACGTCCATGATGTCGGTTTCCTTGGTGAAGACACCATTTGGTGAACCTGGATGGCTATACCCTTCTGGCAAGAGATCTTTGGCTTCACGAGCCCACCAGACTGAAGCACCATGCTCTTCAAATAATTGTGCAACATGTTCAATGGTTTCAGCCTCCATGATGGCAGTTCCGTCTTCTGCATAGAAAATTGGAAGAGGGACACCCCAGGCACGTTGACGTGAGATAACCCAATCGCCTCGATCACGAATCATGTTATAGAGACGTGTACGACCCCACTCCATGTGGAATTTCACTTGATCAATTTGATCTAAGATTTCTTGACGGAAATCAGATACAGAAGCAAACCACTGAGGAACAGCACGCCAAATAATTGGCTTCTTAGTTCGCCAGTCAAATGGGTAGGAGTGAGTGATTTCTTCTTGCGCCATCAGCAAATCACCCAATTTTTCAAGGACTGTTGGAAGGACCTTGCCATAGAATTGACCCGCAAATTCAGGACCAGCATTGTCCATCATTATTCCACGCTCGTCAACCGTCACGAAAACTTCAAGACCATTGGCAACTCCAACATGGTAATCGTCCTCACCAAATCCAGGAGCCGTATGAACAATACCAGTACCAGAGTCCGTTGTAACGTGATCCCCCAAGATGACCAACTCATCCACTTCTGTATCCCATGGATGTTCGGTAACAATCTGATCAAGGTCTTTACCAGTATAGCGGGCAAGTACTTCTACTGCTGACCAGCCAAATTTTTCTGCAAGACGATCCAACAAATCTTCAGCCAGGACAAACTGACGCTCGTCTCCCTCCACAGAAACTTTTACATAAGAAATATCTGCACCAACCGTTAAACCACGTGAAGCTGTAATGGTAAATGGTGTGGTTGTCCAAACAACAATGTAAGTATTGGTATCCAAAACTCCTTTACCATCTTTGACCTTATTGGCATAGTAAAGAGAGTTAGACGTGACATCATGATACTCGATTTCAGCTTCAGCAAGAGCAGATTCAGAGGACCATGACCAGTAAACAGGTTTAGCCCCACGGTAAATATAGCCTTTTTCAGCCATTTTTCCAAAGACACGGATTTGAGCAGCTTCATAGTCTGGTGTTAAGGTGATATAAGGATGGTCCCAATCACCAGCAACACCGAGGCGTTTAAAATCAGCTTTTTGTTTTTCAACTTGTTCCAAAGCATACTCACGACATAGATTTAGGTAGTCCACCAAATCCATTTCTTTGCGCTTTACACCTTGTTTAGCCAACACTTGTTCAATTGGCAGTCCATGGGTATCCCAACCAGGTACATAAGGTGCATAGAAGCCAGACATGGATTTAGAGCGAACGATAATGTCCTTGGAGATCTTGTTAAGGGCATGACCTACATGGATATTTCCATTGGCATAAGGAGGTCCATCGTGAAGAACAAAGGACGGTTTCCCTTCGTTTAATTCTAGGCGCTTGTTATACAAGTCAGCCTTATCCCACTCTTCTTGCCAGACTGGCTCCTTGGTTGGCAGACCAGCACGCATTGGGAAGCCTGTTTTTCCTAAATTCAAGGTTTCTTTTAATTTCATACAAATCCCTTTCTACAAAAAAACACACCTTGTCATTCCCTAAGGACGACAAAGCGTGGTACCACCTTACTTCAGTAAATTGGCTCACAGTTTCCAATTTACCCTCTTGGTTGATAACGGAACAACCCGTCCTCTCTTACTGCGTTATACAACGGTTGGGAGAGGAGAATATGAAAGGATAATTCAGAGGACAGGGAGTGTAGGACTCACACCAACTCCTACTCGCTTGGACTATACCCTCAAAATCGTGTTTTCATTTCGTTTTGTCACTCCCGGCAAAAATCTGCTCAGGAGTCAATTCATCCATAGATGGTTTCCAAACAAAAAGATAGGAAACCGAATAATGAGCCTATCTAGATGAAAACCATTCATCATTATAAAAGATCAACAGATTCACGTTCGGCTCGCTCAACCGCATCCAGTGCCGCATTCACATCTGCTGCTAAACCTTGATAAGACTGTGTCTCAGCCATTTGATTAGCGGAAGCAATCCGGTTTTGCAATTCTGCGACTTCTACTGGAGAGAACTGACGAGTCATGTCAATAGTCTCCTCTGGAGTGTTCGCTTGATCTTCTCCCAAGGCCGAAACAACAACCTCACGGAAGGCTTCATCACTCGTTTGTACATAGGAAGCAGTTGGTTGCAGAATGTTTTCCCATTCTGGAGAAGTAATCACACTCAATTGACTTTCCACAGCTGAACGGATTTGTTGATGGAAAATACGTGTTTTATTTTTCAATTCTTCAGTCTCAACTGCAACCTTTTTAGCATTGTCTGTAGCTTGACGCAAAATTTCATTGGCTTTAAATTTGGCATCATCTAAAAGACGTTGAGAATCTTGTTCTGCTTGACGAATTATATTGTTAGATTCATCAGAAGCCGTTTGCTTCACTTTCTCAGCCGCATCTTGAGCGATTAAAACGGACTGACTGAGTGAATCTTTCATTTCATCGAAGTAAAGCAGACGCTCTTCCAAATTGCGAACCTGCTCATCTTTAGCCACCAATTGTCGAGTCAAATCCTCAAATTCACGCATTAAAATCTCTAGGAAGTCATCCACTTCCTCGACATCATAGCCACGAAACTTCGTTGCAAATGTTTTATTACGGATATCTTGTGCTGTCACTGCCATATTTTCTCCTTATTTACGTGCAAGTATCTTTAATTCTACCTTTATTCTACCAGATTTCGACAAACCTGTATGGTCTCCAATATAAAACCGACCCTTTCCTCGAACACTGACCACATCTCCCGCTTGAAGCGACCAGCTCACATCTGTCCTCTCCTGATAATTAACCTTTACCCGATTAGCCTTAACCAATTGGGCCGCCTTACCACGGCCCAATTGAAAAGCAGAGGCAATCAGACGATCCAGGCGTAGACTGTCCACAAAAATGGTTTTAATCTGCATATCCTCGTCCACCTGGAGCATGTCCTCTTTAGGAACAGCCTGTAGACGAACCCCCATACGACCAATCTTCTTGACTTCCTGAATCAGAAGTGGAGCCAGTGGGGCTTGAACGAAAACCTGAACTTGGTCTTGTCCAATCAAGATATCACCGAAAACACGTCTATCTAACCCCGTCTGGTGAATCAAGGACCCCAAAACCTGGGGATGAGTCAACTTTCCAAATTGAGTTTGAAAATAAATGGCCAAGAGAACCATTTCAAAATCCTCTGATTCCAGTTGATAATAATCAGGTGCTATGAGCAGACGAGACTGTTCTGTTAGCCACAGGTCGGCAGAATTGTAAATGGTGACCTCTGTTTGCCTGGCCAGATTTTGAACCAAGGTTACTTGGTGCGGATTGAGGAAGTCAGTCAAGACTGGAACATAGTGTTGCTCCACCCGTTGAAGCCATTCCCAAGCCTTTTCTAGAAAAAGCTGGTCCTCAGATGTCACATGTTGGGCCAAGGCCACTATTCCTTTTACCATGAGAAAAATAAAACTGGAAGATAACGATGCAGGATATCTAGGAGAATGATTACAACAAAGACAGTCCAATCCAAGCCTAGAAATTGCAAACGTAGATTACGGAAGGGTCTTAGAATGGGACTGACAATTCGAATGACCCAATAACCTAAGGGGGTCCTCATGGCTCCCGGGAACCAGGAAAGGATAACATAGGCTATCAAGGCTAGGTTTAATACAGAGAGAAAAAGATCTACAGTTCGATAGAGGTATACGAGAATGTCCATTAGCGTCTCTTCATATCGAAATCAAATTCGATGTTTTGATTATTGGTTCCTTCTGCCACTTGTAAGTCTTCTACATTAATAATAACGTTGGCAGGTGTCAAAAGGTAAATTCCATTGGCCACTTTTTTCAAATCACCAGAAAGAACATAACGGGCACCGTCAAGGTAATCCAAACAACGACGTGCTTGTACCTCTGTCATATATTGGAAGTCAATCAAGACACTTTCATTGCGGATGAGAAGATCCAAATATTTCGGAGTCTCTTCATAGCGACGTGGATAGCGGACATAAATGACGTGCTTATCTTCTGGTGAAGGTTGACCGTTTTGGCGAGCCAATTCCTCTTGTTTTGCATGTAAATCTGTGATGTTTTGTGGTCTACTTGTATTCATAATTTGTGTTTCTCTTTCATCTAAGCTTTGGTGAACAGGTGTCTTCTGAGGAAGAGAAAGAGTACCGTCAGAAGCTTTGTTTTGGGGTAGGCTAGTCACCTTGGTGCTAGGCCTACTGTTTTCCTGTTCCTCTATACGTGGTTGACTTGTCGTGACTATTTGCCCAGCTTCTTCCGGCACTTCCTCCGGGGCAAAGACTTTCTCTTGGAAGCCATCGCCATCCTCGACAAACAGTCCTCTCAAAAAGTCACCAATATTTTGAAAAAAATGAATGATTCTATCCATGATTGTTTCCTTTTCCGGACTCTTCAAATAGAAGACTGCCGATACGAACGAAGGTGGCTCCATGTTCAACAGCCACTTGGTAATCTGAGGACATTCCCATGCTCAATTCTGTAAAAGGCATCGTGGGATAATTCCGCTGGGACAAGTTTTGTTGGAGCGAATAGGTTGCTTCAAACAAAGCCGCAAGATCATCTGGATTGGCATCTGCTGGTGCCATGGTCATCAGACCTATAATCCTTACCTTATCCAAATTTTCCAGCTCCTTCAATGCCTCTTCCAATTCCTCCAGATAAAAACCATGTTTACTTTCTTCACGAGAAAGGTTGACCTGTAAAAAACAGGTGATCATTTTTTTAGCTCGTTTTTGAATTTCTCTTGCTAGAGAGAGGGAGTCTAAGGCATGAAAATAGTCTAGTTCATTAATAACGTCCTTAACTTTCCTCCTCTGAAGATTGCCGATAAAATGCCAGGTAATCGGCAAATCCGCCAACTCCTCCTTTTTAGCAAGAAATTGAGGTACTCGGTTTTCACCTAGATGGTAAAAACCTGTTTCCTCAACCAGCTTTCTCGTTACCACAGCATCCACATACTTGGTTACTGCGATAATCTGACTTCCTCTTTCTCGCTTGTGACCCCGCGCTTCTGCCAGGTCAACTTGACTACGAACCAACCGAGCCTGTTGTTGAAAGCTCATCTTAACGGTTGCGGAAGAATGGTGGGGTTTCTAGTTCATCATCATCTGAACCAGATTGGTCTTGATAACGCTCTACGCTAGAACCTGATGGGGTTTCTGTTTGACGGGTAATTTGGTCCCGGCGTAAATCCCAATTGCCAAATGGTGAAATAGCTTGTGAGTCGTTTTGACGAGGACGACTGGATGCCGGCATATCCACTGGCACATTCATATCATAGGTCCGATCAAATTGACCCGGAACAGCTTGACGAGCAGGTGCTTCTTGTCTTGGAGTGGTATTTTCTGACATACCAGAAACTTTTTCAACCCGATCTTGACGAACACCAGTAGCCACAACGGTCACACGGATTTCACCCTGCATCGTTTCATCGATGGATGTTCCCAACCAAATATTGACCCCATGTCCTGCTGCTTGGTTGACAATTTCTGATGCTTCTTCTGCTTCGGTAAGGGCCATGTCCATTCCACCAGTCACGTTAACAATGACGTCCTCTGCACCGTCAATGGTGGTTTCCAAAAGTGGCGAATAAATCGCTTTACGAGCAGCTTCCATCACACGCTCTTCGCCAGAACCAATCCCGATTCCCATCAGAGCATTTCCTTTATTGGCCATCACCGTCTTCACATCAGCAAAGTCCAAGTTAATCAATCCAGGATGAGTGATTAAATCAGTAATTCCTTGTACACCCTGACGAAGTACATTATCTGCCTCACTAAGAGCTTCCATCAACGGGGTCTTTTTATCTACAATTTCAAGCAGATTGTTGTTGGAAATAATCAACAAAGTATCCACATGTTCACGAAGTTGATTGATTCCTTCCACAGCAAAATTACCACGCTTGCTTCCTTCAAATCCGAATGGACGGGTAACAACACCGACAGTCAAGGCCCCCAACGATTTTGAGATACGAGCAATTTCAGGTGCCGCGCCAGTACCTGAACCTCCACCCATGCCTGCGGTAATGAAGACCATATCAGCACCCGTGAGGGCTTCAGTAATCGCTTCTTCACTTTCTTCTGCTGCTTGACGACCAACTTCTGGCTGTCCTCCAGCACCTAATCCACGCGTCAACTTTGGACCAAGCTGGATAACTGTTTCTGCCTTTGAACTACTGAGTGCTTGCACGTCGGTATTAGCTGCGATGAACTCAACTCCTGCAACCCCCTCGTCAATCATGCGGTTGATGGCATTTCCACCGCCACCTCCGACACCAATAACTTTAATCACTGCCCCTTGGGCAGCTGCTGCGTCAAATGAAAATGACATCTTCTTTCTCCTTAATCAAACATTGAATTTAATAGGCCACGAACGCGTTTTCCAAAGCCACGAGATTCTTGTACTTCCTCAGTAGCCACTTCCTGATCGACATCTGGTAGAGCTTTACTCGCTTCCGTCTGAGCTTGAGAGACTACTGGCGTTGGATTTGTCTGAACCGATTGCTGAACCGGTTGACTCTGTATTGTCGGCTGCGATCTAAAAGATACAGTAGCTGCTTGCTGTTCTTGAGGAATCTCTCCACGGACTGCACCTTGTGCTAATTGATCTACTTCGGTCATATTTCCAGCATACTCAGCTAAGGAAATGACGTGAGCGAAAGCTGGATTCCGAATTCCAATCTGATTTGGTACGTACAATTTGACTGGAACCTCGAACATTTCTTGAGCCAACTCAACGATTCCTGGTAGAATGGCTCCACCTCCAACAATCACGATTCCTCCAGGAAGGTCAAGAAGGTGATGTCTTTCGAGGTTCTGTTTAATCTGATCGAAGATATGGCGGACACGAGCTGAAATAATTTCAGACAAGTACCGTTCAGTAACTTCAACCGGTTCAACTTCCCCGATCACATCTACTTGGAAACTTTCTTGAGAACTTGCCAATTCTGGATAAGCTTCACCGTAGTTGACTTTCAGTCCTTCAGCAGTTGCCTGAGAAGTTCGTAGCACTTTGGAGATATCTTTAGTGACATATTCGCCACCTTCTTGATAGATATGAGTAAACTGCAGTTCTTGATTTTTCACAGAGGATACAGTGGTTTGTCCCCCACCCATATCAATTACGGTTGCACCAAACTCACGTTCTCCTTCATTAAGAACAGATTTAGTCATAGCCAAAGGTGAAATAACAATGTTATCCAACTTCAAACCTGCCCGTTCTACAGTTTTACGAAGGTTGTGTAAGATGGTCCGAGGACCTGTATAGAGAAGGCCACGCATCTCCAGGCGTGTCCCCATCATACCACGTGGGTCCCGAATACCTTGAAATCCATCAACAATGAATTCTTCAGGTACAAAGGTAATCACTTCCCGATCCGGGTTCATACTTTTGGTTACAGCTGATTCCACTACATTGACAACGTCAGTGCTCGTAATTTCTTTGGTCTCATTGGTAACGGGAATCATACCTTGGGTTGGCTCAATTTGCAAGAGACTTGCTGGAAGACCAACGTTTACCTGTCCAATCGAAATGCCCGCCTTTTCCTCAGCCTGGTCAATGGCTTTCTTGATGGCAGTGGCAGCAGCTTCGATGTCGACAATTATTCCATCTTTGACACCAGCACTTTTGGCATTGCTGACACCAATGACATTCATTTCTTCATTGATATATTCGGCTACCAGTATCTTGATGGAACTGGTTCCGATATCTAATCCTGTAAAGAAGCCATCTCTAGCCATTACATACTTCCTCTCTTCTCATACAATCTTCAATCAACTTGAACACTCTAAGGCGTGCTAATCACCGTACATTATAACACAATTCTCCAAAAATAAAAGATTTTTTCTATTAATTTTGGGTTACAGATGACTGCGTTTGGCCTTGTGTTGGCGCGTCTTCACCACTCGATTCCTGGCTAGCTTCTTCCTCACTTGCAGTAGGAAAACCATAGGCACCCGCTTCCATGTCAATGGTTGTTGGCTCTTTCACATCTTTTACGATAGAAGGATAATAGATTAATTTGCGACTAAATTCCGATAACGGAACCAAGACCTGATTCCCATCTTGCATCTCAACTGTCACCAGATCCTCTGAAGCCTTACTTGGAGTCGAACGAATGCTGAGAATACCTGAGCGAATTTCTTGATCCAATTGCAAGAGTTGTTCACTCAATTGTTTGTACAAGTTGTCCCCCTGCAACTGCGTGCGGATGGAATCCCTCGGAATCGCACTCTCTTCAATAGATTCTGTAATTTTTTCTCCATTGGCCAAAATTGGAAAAGCTTTTCCCTTCTCAATCTGATAAGCCATAATGGCATACTCTTCAACCTGAATAGGAAAAGTCGTGGGAAATTGATAACCAACTGATACCTGACGAACCCATGGACTTGCTTTTTTAATCCGTCGCTCATATGTATTCCGGTTTTGTAAAACCGTTAACGTATAGTCTCTCGGGTCAACTTGTGTCGCAGCTACAAGAACCCTCTGATCTTGGTGATCATTTCCCGTCACTCGAAATTCTTTCAATTTAGAATAGGGACTAATGAAATAAGCTGACACAATCGTTACGAAGGTAAACAAGAGAAAGACTGGTACCAGACGAATGACATGGCGGCGTGCTTTTTTTGTTCGCTCGCGGCGCGCTAGCTTTTGAACTCGACGAAGTTGCCGCTGTTCTTGCTTTACTTTTCGTTGGGCAGCTCGTTCTTGTTGTCTTTCCAGTCGAGCTGCCTTTTGACTCTCACGATTGATGTTAGGGTTCTTATCGCTTTCACTCTGCTGACGAGCAATGGATTGAACCTTTTGCTCTTCTTCAAGAATTTCTTTAGCCGTCGGATCAACGATGCGACCCAGGCGCTGGGCGATATTTCGCTGCCGCTCATGCTCAGCCCGAATACGTGCCGCATCCTTTTGGGCTTGGTATTCACGACTTCGACGTTTCCATTCCTCGCGGTGGCTATTCCCTTTTTTATCCTCGTCAGACATTAGCGGCCTCCTTCGTCTATTTCATTCATCAAAACCTGATAGAAGGCATCCAAGCTGATCAAATCCACGCTATTACTCATGGCATCACGATAACTATCTGCCCTAGTGAGGACTCGATCAATACCATTTTCCAATTTTTCCAGGTTGAGGTCTGGCTCTTGGATAGTGATGCTGTAGCCCTTTTTCTCAAAATAGGCAGCATTTTCCAATTGGTCTCCACGACTTGCTTCTTTCCCTAAAGGTACAATGATGTGTAACTTCTCTAGGGCTACTAACTCAAACAAGGTATTAGAACCACCTCGTGTCACTACCAGATCCGCCAGTTCCATCAAATCACGATAGGTTTCACGCGCAAAGGCCAGGCGATAGAGACCTGGAGAGGATTCTTCCAAATCCTTGTTTCCTGTTAGATTGATAATGTTATAGCGCTCCAATAATGACTCACGATGTTGATCGATAAAATCGTTGAAGACCTTGGCACCACCAGATCCACCTATGAAGAGAATCGTTCTTTTGTCAGGGGCAAACAGTTCAGATGCCATTTCCTTAATGTCATTTGACAAGTCATGAAATCCTTTTTCAACTTTGGAAATTGCTCCGACGTGCTCTACGCGCGTGTAGTCCCCTTCTAATTGGAAGGTAGAAAAGAGACGTTTCGAGAATTTATAGGCAATTTTATTGGCCAAGCCCATACTTAAATCTGACTCATGGATGTAGGCTGGAATCCCCAGCAATTTGGCCGCAACAACTGGTGGAACTGAGACAAACCCACCCTTGGAAAAAAGGGCCTGAGGTCGAATCTTTAAGAGATAAAAGAAGGATTGGACAGTCCCCCAAGCCACCTTAAATACATCCCAAAGGTTTTGCCAGGAAAAGTAGCGCCGCAATTTCCCTGTTGCGATGGAATGGAACTGGACATCGTATCCACTTTTTTCCAATTGTTCAAATTCAATACCTTTACGGTCACCAATGTAGTGAACTTCCCAGTCATTGGCGATAAATTTTGGAATCAAGAGCAGGTTCAAGGTTACGTGCCCGACCGTTCCTCCACCTGTAAACACAATTTTTTTCATTTTTCTGCTAACTCCTTGACCGCAGCGAGGAAGACTTCCCCTCGTTCTTCAAAATTTTTATACATGTCCCAGCTAGCATTGGCAGGGCTAAAAAGCACTACATCGCCTTTTTCTGCCAATTCAAAAGCTAATTTAGTTGCCGCAACCACTTCTTGAGCAGGGTGGCTGGCCACCCCTGCTTCTTGTGCCAAAAGCTCCAACCGCGGACCAACTTGACCCAAGGTTACTAAGGCCTTAAGGCCTTGGATGTCAGGGAGTAAGTCGCTCAAATCGTTTCCCCGATCAAGACCACCCGCAATCAAGATGACACGCGCATTGTCAAAGCCAGACAAGGCTTTCTGGGTCGCCAGAATATTGGTAGACTTGCTATCATTGTAGAACTGAACCCCATCAACTGTTCCCACCTCTTGAAGGCGATGCCGGACGCCAGAGAAACGACTCAAAGCACTCTCGATAACCTGATTGTCTATCCCTAAAAGTTTGGTCACCAAAATCGCTGCAAGGGCATTTTGGATATTGTGCTCACCTGGAACCCCCAAATCAGCTGCTGCCATTATACGCTCCCCTTGATAAACCAAGTCACCCTGTTCCAGGTAAGCCCCATTCACTTTCTCTTTTGTTGAAAAAATAAGGACTTGTGCCTTGCTACCTGGGGCTAGCTCCTGGCTAAGAGCTTGGTCACCATTGAGGATCAGGAAATCATCCTTGCTCATCTGGGCTTGGATGGCCCACTTGGCTTGAATATACTCCTCGAAAGACTCATGATAGTCCAAATGGCTCGGTAAAATATTGGTGATTACTCCAATATGTGGATGGAATTCCTCCACACCCATTAATTGAAAACTGGACAACTCCATGACTACCTGTTGATCAGCTCCAACCTCTGGTAAAACCTCGGATGCTGGGAATCCAATATTTCCAGCCAAAACTGGTTGACTTCCCGCTTCCTCTAGAATGGCTGCCACCATCATAGTGGTCGTTGTTTTCCCGTTAGAACCAGTGATTCCGATCAATGAGTGAGGGTAAACCCGGCTGGCAACTTCGACCTCTGTCCAAATAGGCAATCCCTTAGCCTTAGCCGCAGCAACCATTGGATGACTATAGGGAATACCTGGATTTTTAACCATCAACTCAAATCCTTCTTCCAAAAGTTCTAGAGGGTGCCCGCCAGCTACCACTCGGATCCCTTTTTCAACTAGCTCACGAGCCTGCGGACTCTCCTCCAGCGCTTGACCTTCATTCACCGTGACTTCCGCTCCCAGTTTGTCTAAAAGCAGGGCAACCGCTCTCCCTGAGCGGGCTAATCCTAATACGATAATCTTCTTTCCCTTAAATTCATTCACATTCTTCATATACTCGCTCCTTCACACTGTCTATTTTACCATTTTTCAGTCTAAAAATTCCCCAAGCTGAATGCACAACTTGGGGAATTCATCATTTACTGCTTTTTGGAAAGACCTTATCCCAATTAATTTCGGGAATGGGAATAAGTGGTTTTCCGCCACCCTTTATGGACAAGCGGCGCAAATCTTTCAAACTAAAATAAGCCAGGGCCAACATGGCAGCCCATATAAAGATTTCCGCAGGAATTCGGAAAAATTGTACCACACCAACTGCTAGAAGGATCATAAAGAGGACTCCTAACAGCACAAGACTAACAATGTTAAAAGTACCTTTAATATTGGAGGGAGCTGCAAAGATATAGAACAAAAGTATCAGGATAATGATAATGATGTAAAACATACTTCCCTCCTATGCTTCGTCTTATTCAGCCGCTGCTAACTTCTTTTTCTTATTGGCTTTTTCCCGCTCAGCTTTATTCAAAATTTGTTTGCGGAGGCGGATAGATTCTGGGGTTACTTCCATGTACTCATCGTCGTTGAGGAACTCCAAAGATTCTTCCAAAGTAAGGATCCGAGGTGTTTTGATGACAGAGGTTTGGTCCTTAGTAGCCGAACGGACGTTGGTCATCTGTTTAGCCTTGGTGATGTTCACAGTCAAGTCATTCTCACGTGAATTTTCCCCAATAATCATACCTTCATAAACTTCTGTACCAGGATTTACAAAGATGGTTCCACGTTCTTCAATGGACATGATAGAGTAGGTTGTTGCTTTCCCTGCATCGATGGAAACTAGGGCACCACGGTGACGGCCGCCAATTTCACCAGCAATGGCAGGAAGGTATTGATCGAAGGTATGGTTCATGATTCCGTAACCACGAGTCATAGAAAGGAATTCTGTTGAATAACCAATCAATCCACGGGCTGGGACCAAGAAGACCAAACGCGTTTGACCGTTACCAGTCGCAATCATATCCAACATCTCACCTTTGCGCTCGGATAGGCTTTGGATAACAGAACCTTGGTATTCTTCCGGAGTATCAATTTGCACACGCTCGAATGGCTCCATTTTGACACCATCAATTTCCTTGATGATAACCTCTGGGCGGGATACTTGCAATTCGTAACCTTCGCGGCGCATGGTTTCAATCAAGATAGACAAGTGCAATTCTCCACGACCTGACACAATCCATTTATCAGGTGAATCTGTTGGATCAACACGAAGTGATACGTCTGTCTGCAACTCAGCCAAAAGGCGCTCTTCCACTTTACGTGAGGTGACCCATTTTCCTTCACGACCAGCAAATGGTGAATTGTTGACCAAGAAGGTCATTTGAAGAGTTGGCTCATCGATACGGAGGACTGGAAGAGGCTCAACTGCATCCACAGGTGTGATCGTCTCTCCAACGAAGATATCTTCCATACCAGATACAGCGATCAAATCACCTGCTTTGGCTTCCGTAATCTCACGACGTTCGAGTCCAAAGAAACCAAAGAGCTTAGTTACACGGAAGTTTTTAGTGGTTCCGTCCAATTTGGAAAGGGTAACCTGATCCCCGACCTTAATTTGGCCACGGAAAACACGACCAATTCCGATACGACCCACAAAATCGTTGTAGTCTAACAAGGAAACTTGGAATTGAAGGGGCTCTTCTGAATTATCAACCGGTGCCGGAATGTGGTCGATAATGGTATCAAAGATTGGAGCCATGGTTTTTTCTTGATCGGCTGGATCATCTGACAAGGAAGACGTTCCATTGATGGCAGAAGCATAAACCACTGGAAATTCCAATTGATCATCATCTGCACCTAGCTCGATAAAGAGTTCCAATACCTCATCCACAACCTCAGCTGGACGAGCTGAAGGTTTATCGATTTTATTCACCACCACAATTGGTGTTAAATTTTGCTCAAGAGCTTTTTTCAAAACGAAACGGGTTTGCGGCATGGTTCCTTCATAGGCATCCACAACCAAAACAACACCATCTACCATTTTCATGATCCGCTCAACTTCCCCACCAAAGTCCGCGTGACCTGGGGTATCCATGATGTTGATACGCACACCATCATAAGCAACGGCGGTATTTTTAGCCAAGATAGTGATTCCACGCTCTTTTTCAAGATCGTTCGAATCCATCGCACGCTCAGACAATTCAGTCCGTGCATCCAAAGTTTCTGATTGTTTTAATAACTCATCCACCAGGGTTGTTTTCCCGTGGTCAACGTGGGCAATGATTGCGACGTTACGGATATCTTCTCTTAATGTTGACATGATTTCCTCAAATCTTTATAGTTTATACTCTTCAAAAATCTCTTTTAACCGTTGTCAGGTCAGACAGTCTGGTAGACCAACTTAGTTTCTAGTTGAAAAACCGAAGTTTTTGTCAACTTTGCCCTACCCTATTTGAAACTTTCTTTGAAGTTTCATCAGAAAGCTCAGAAACTCCTCCAGAGATTTCGACCCGTTCGCGGCTCACATCCTAGCTTAGACATTGATTTTTATTGAGTATTATCCAACACATTATACATGAAATAGAAATCAGTGACAAGCTATGCCAACCAAGAAAGGGTTTTCCTGGGTGATCCGCATTCAATCGAGGATTCATACTCATTTCATTTCAAAATCTGAATGTGTTAATCCTCTTCACCGAACCCTCAGTTCTGTCTTCATCGGATTGCCTTTTCAGATTTCGAACTGTTTCAAGTATCAATAACGGATGTAGTTCAATATACTCCTAAAAAAGAGAGTGAGACAGAACGATTTTTACAAAATTGTTCGTCACAAGTCTTTGTTTCAAGTTGTAAGCTGAAACGGTTTCTCCCCAAACCGACCTCGCTCTGTTATTGTTAGGCTCGGGTTCAAACAGTCTCTTCCCAGACTGTTTGAATCCCACCCCCGCTCTAAAGGCATGTTGAATGCCTTTAGAGTTCCTAAATGAAATGAAGGAAGTTCATGTCAATGTTGATTCGGTTACTTTCGGAGGTCAAAGAGTCAGGAATTGACTCTTTGAGTATCTGGATAAGAGAACATGAAATGTTCTCTCAATAAAAGCGAACGAAAGTGGCAATCAACCACTGCGTCAAAGTGAATTCACTAACTAAAATAGGATGGTTGAGACTTTTGTCTCAACCTCCATTTATGAATTCGAATTTTCTTTAACCTTACCATTCCAAGAATCAAGGCCTCCGGCCAATAAGTAGAGGTTGCGGTAACCCTGCTTGCGAAGATAAAAAATGGTATTGGTCACTGAAGGACCGCGGTTATTGTCATAAAGCAATATAGGCTTGTTTTTAGACAAGGCTGGCAAGCTATCCTTGATCTGATTAGCAGGTATATTGCGGGCTCCGAGAATATGTTTTTCCCGAAAAGCGGCAGGCTCCCGTACATCAATCACCTGTCCACCTCGAATCATGGATGCAAACTCAGCATTTTCCACCAAGGTTGCTGCACGACGTAAGCGCCAATAGTTAAAGCCCATCCAACCTAAAAATCCAAGCAACACGATTAAAAAACCAATCATTTTTCCTTCTTCTCCTTTTGTTCTAGATAAGCTAATTCTTCCTGATGTTCTTTTTTCAAAACCAACTGGGCTTGGATATAATCCAAACGGTCCATAATCCCAGCATCATAAAGGCGTTCCAACTCTATCTGTGCCAATTCAATATCATAGAGTCGCTTTCCCATATAAATCACGAGGCCATAGCCCTTTAAAAATTGCTGAACATCATAAAAATTCTTCATAGGCTTAGTCTACTACAATTTAATCCCCCTCGCAAGATTAGCGGATACTTTTCGAATAAAGAGATATGATAGACCTACTCATCTTCTTTCTGGGAGCGAGCCTGGCTTCATTTTTGACAGCTTGGGCTGATCGCTACCCCCAATCAATCCTCTATCCGCCTAGCCATTGCATGACTTGCCGAATACCCTTGAAGTGGTGGGAGCTAATCCCCATCCTTTCTTTTATATGTCTTTTCGGGAAGTGTCGCTACTGCCTCGCCTCCATTCCCCTAGCCAGTCTAGCCAATGAGATTCAGGGAGGATTGATCGCCTATGCTTACAACCAAGGCTGGCTGACCCCTTCCTGGACACTCTTTCTCTTTATGAGCCTCATGCTCAGCCACTTCGATCGCAAATCCACTTCCTTCCCTCTCTGCTTCTGGCTGATTCCCCATTGTATCTTAACCCTCCTGCAAGGCCTCCAAATTTCCCCCTATTTTCTCGTAATCATGCTGGTTTTCGCCATTTTTCCATTAGGAATGGGTGCTGGCGATTGGGCCTACCTCGCAAGTCTGAGTCTGTTCCTGCCCCTTACGGACTTACTGCTTATTCTCCAACTTGCCACTTGCCTCGCCATAATCGATTTTTTAGGTAAAAAAAGAAAGGGAGTTTTGCCCTTTCTTCCCTTTTTGCATACAGCTTTATTACTTGGTTGGGGTTGGCAACACTTGCCTTTTTTCTAACCAGAGATAGGTTCGGTAGGCTAGATAGGCTCCTAAAGTATTTGTCCACAAATCATCCATTTCAAAAACGCGGTTGAAATCCCACAAATAGTCCAGCAGCAATTGGCCAAGCTCTATCGATAAGGACAGGTAAAATCCTAACCATACAATCTTGTGCAGAGTGCGAAAGTTTGGTTGGAGCACTAAGATTCCTAAAAGTAAGGGATAGAGCAGGAAAATATTTAGGGCATTTTGCAAGAGTATTTTCAGTAAATGCATGAAGCTGGTGGCTTGATTTAGATTCCAGAGGCTGTTTAGGGGAGTCAACAAGAAAGCCAGTCGTCCCCGATAGAAAACACCAGGAGTTGGCAGGTCTGGATTCGGGATCTGCGGACTGAAACAAAAAAAGAGAATCAAAAAGGTGTAACCTACTGTCAGACCTATCCAACATGGACGTGACTGCAACCAATAATAGACTCGTCTCATCCCCGCTCCTGTTTCTTGCGAATGGAGAAATTCCGGCTGACCGACGGTTTATAGGCAACTGTTTCCTTACGCCAGCTAACCCGTTTCTGCTTGCGGCCTTCTTTGTGCCTAGAATCTCGCTTACGTTTTTGATTTTTATTGGGATAGATTGGATGGGCATTTTCAAGTACAAAGTAGGCTGCCCCGAAACTACAGTACTCAAGAAGATACTCATCTAAGCGCGAAATCTTAGACCAGGTATGGTCTGCTCGCTTATCCCGATAAAATCCTTTAAGGCGCAATTGCTCGTTGCTCCAATCACCTACGATATAGTCAAATTTTAAGAGCAAATTGGAAAACCGTTGACTAAAACTCACTGGATCAAAAGCTTCGCCATAATCTGTTAAAAGAGTAAAAATGACTTCCTCAGCCTCAATCCGATCCCCTTGCCGAGTAAATTGAGGACCAGGAAAGCGATTGTAATTATAGAGTTCTGGATCAAAAACTTTACGCATAAGCTTCTCCTTTAGTCTTTCCTTTTGGTATCTTCTAAGTATTTAATGGCATCGTCTAAGGTTTTAACCGGTACAATCTTCATAGAAGTCCCCAATTCTTTAGCTGTTTCCTTGGCCTCCTCCGCATTGGATTTGGCTTTTGGATTCGCTTTTTTCTCTTCATCTGTTAAAGGATTATCTGGGACAAAGAAAATTTCAGCGCCTGCCTCATGGGCTGCAACCACTTTTTTATCTGCTCCGCCAATTTCGCCGACTTTTCCATCTTCGCTAATGGTACCTGTCCCAGCAATAATCCGTCCATCACGTAAGTCTGGATCTGCGAGTTGAGTATAAATGGCCAAAGAGAACATGAGACCTGCACTAGGACCTCCAATCCCTTCAGTTGAAAATTCAATCGGGATGTCACTTTGAACCTCAGTTCGGTCAATCAATCCAATCCCGATTCCATTTTTCCCATTTTCCAGTTTGATTATTTTCCCCATTTCAGACCGATTTTCTCCCTGGTCTTCAAATTCTACGCTGATTTCATCACCAATTTTTAATTTGCCAACATAATCCATCAATTCTTGGGAACTTTTGAATGTCTTACCATTAACACCAGTTACTGTATCACCAAGATGCAGAATATTTTTAAATGTAGAATCCTCAGCTAAGCTCAAAACATAAACCCCTAAAAATTTCATCTCAATTTCTTTTTTGGCCTTGGTTAACCCCTGGTATTTAGCGAAATTTTGAGACGTTTGCATGTAAAATTGATTAATCCGCTGATACTCCTCATCACTAGCACCACCGGTCAAATCCGCTGCTGGAATAATATCTGTATGAGGCGTTAAACCGGCATACAGCATGTGGGGTAACTTTGCTCGAATAACCCCTATTGTCACAAACTGGTACTCGCCATCTGCCTGATCCTCTTCCTTATTAACCCGTAGAACAGAGCTAACAGCAGCTGACCCACCTGGAACCTCGATATAGTAAGGCAGCGGAATCCAGAAGGAAATAATCAATAATCCTAAAAGCACCACTGGCAGCAGCCAAAGTTTCCTACGTTTATTATTCGCTTTCATATTTTTTCAACACCATTCCAAGCACCGGAGTCGGTACATATTCTGAAATATCTCGTCTAAAATGAATCAATTCCCGCATACGGCTGGAACTAATGGGAGCTAAATCTGGCTGGGCTATCAAATAAAGAGTCTCCACTCCCTCTGTCAAACGACGATTGAAATAATCCATATTGGCTTCATAAGCGAAGTCCTCCGAATTTCGCAAACCTCGGAAGAGAACATCGATGTCCAACTCCTTGGCAACATCTGCCAACAGCCGATCTTCAACAAGAATAATTTTTACATTAGGTACATTCACCAGAGACTCTTGAAGAATTTGAAACCGCTCTTCCATGGTAAAGAATCCTGACTTATTCGGGTTTACAAAAATTCCCACATAAAGGACATCTACCAATACAGCAGCTCGTTCAATGATATTTACATGCCCTTTTGTCAGAGGATCGAATGAACCTGCATATAAGCCCTTATTGACTTTCATAAATGGTCACCTTTGAAATTCCGTAGACTTTCTCTTTCCACTTGTGATTCGTTCCTATGGAATCGGGTAAATCAACCCCCTTATCCGTTTCACAAACAATCAAGGAACCTGAAGATAAAAGCTTCTTCTGTTCTAACTCTAAGACTGTCCGCACAATGGTTTCCTTGGCGTAGGGAGGGTCCAATAAGACTAAATCAAAGGGCTGATTCAACTGGGCCAAGGCACGCTTAGCCTCCATTCTCATCAACTGAAAACGAGAAGTCTCCTTGGTCATCTCAATATTGGCCGCTACAACAGCCTGAGCACGACGATCTTTTTCAACAAGCACAGCCTGGTCCATCCCCCGTGAAATCGCCTCAATACCCAAAGAGCCTGAACCAGCATACAAATCCAATACATGCCCCCCATCAAAATAGGGACCGATCATACTGAAAATGGCCCCTTTTACCTTATCTGTTGTCGGCCGAGTTGTCTGCCCAGCCAGGGTCTTAAGTGGTCGCCCACCATACTTTCCTGCTACTACTCTCATACCTGTTATTATACTCCATTTTATCTGATTTTTACAAGATTCCACATAACATAGACCATAAAATCACAAAAGATCCTGTTCGACTGGTGCTTGAACAGGACCCTTGAATGAAGGTTTGGAGATTTTTCCAATTTCAAATGGAAGCTTTAATAAATTTTTCGTCTGCTATTTATTTCAATTTTTTAATACCCAAGCGCCGACAAATCCAACGACAACTCCGGTTGCAAATGCGACCATACACGTACCTCCTCGTAATATAAGTTTAGAGGGTTATTAAAACCCAGTTTGAACAATAATTGTATAAATACTTGACTATTGTAATGTTTCCCAGAACAATAGAGTTATGGAAAGGACTCATGGTTGTTTCTTATCCTCCTCGCAAGGTAGCCGTAATAAAGGGTTCTTGCGGTGTGCAGTTTCTTGTAATGCTTCCAATAATGGGCAAGGAGAAACGGACTGAATTTTATGAATGTACCTAACCCCATTTGCCCGAAAAGCCTTGGCTCCACCAAGCTCCACAGCAAAGGCCATGAGGGGGCAGAACCCCTCCTTCTTCCCGATACAAGGGTTCGCCCGGTAAAGCCTAGCAAGACACAATTAAACCGCCCCTGATTAGTGGAGAAATTCTTTTTTTGTTCAAGCCGATTCATCAATCCACATCATTAAACTTTTGACTCTAAAAACTAAATTTTTTGGAGATTAATCTTTGAAAATACCCCCCCCCCGAATTTTCATACATATTTTCATATCTCGAGGATTCTAGTTTTTCCAACTCCAATTCGCGCGCAAATTCAAGCAAGCTGATACCAACCGAAGCAAGCAATTGATCAAAATTGGACAGAGATACATTTTTCTTCCCCAATTCAAATTGACTCAGCAATTGAGGGCTGATGATATCTCCAGCAGCTTCTTTTAGACTCACTTTTCGTTCCTTTCGAATTTTACGAAAGGCTTTTCCATAACAACTGACTCCCATAAGCAATCCTACCTTGTAACTTTTATCACATATTTATTATACAGATTATTGGCCAAAAATTCAATTCCCTCCAAATTAGAAGTCTAAATCCTTCTTTTGCAAAAAATGCACCCCAACTGAACGATTGGGGTGCATAGATTAGTGACTGACCACCAAAGCTCGTCCCCAATCTGTATCCAAAATGGTTTGGAGCATGGCCACCTTGTAGCGGGCAAATTTTAGAAAGGGAACTTGGAGATCTTCGAGCTGTTGAAGGAAATCTTGGCAATCTTTCTCAAATTGAGCACGATTTAGACGAAAAGGCTGGAACCCCTCTACCTGTAAAAAAGTGAGAATGGTCTCGAAATCTAGACCAACCAAAAGGGAATGGTGACGATTTTTTAAGTGGTTATTACTTCGTATATCATCCTCCATATCTCCTACCAGATAGTCATCGATATAAGCTTCCTCTGTTCGATCAGACCAAGGGACTGGTGTAGGTAGGCTGCGTCCATAATCATAGTTAATCAGGCGAGCTTGGCCACTCACTTGGTCAAAAACCACTGCATAGTTTCCAGCATTGGTATGCCGATCCTGGTTCAAAGTCAAGATGTCCAAAGCAATTTGATCTCGTAAGAAGGCCCGTGCCTGTGGTTCATCAATTCCGTCAAAAGAGGAATAGAGCTTCACCAAATAATGAAAGCGTTCCAAGGGTGGACTGTCGACAACTTTTTGGGCAAAGGTCTCTAAAGCAGTGAGTACCTTTCGTTCTCGTTGCCGAGGATCACTAAGAACCCAGTCCACTTCGGTTTCCTTGGTCAAAAATGGGGATAAGGTTCCCGACTGTAAGCTTTTACCATCATCAATCATCAGAAATTGATAGCGAGCATGGCTATCGGTATCCAAGCCTGAGAGATTCTCGATTAAAATTGATACCAAGGTCTCGGCTACTGAGGAATAGCTATAGTCATAATTCCCAGCTTCCCAGTCATCTCCAAATTCCGGATTAACATTATCCCGCTTCACCATAACAGGTTGACCTTCCTGTAAGAAAACATCCTTATGTTGATTGCCTTTGAGAAGATTATCGCCGAAGGTCTGACCGCTCTCTAGCATCAGCTTCCCATCTAGGATTCGAGCTTCCTTAAGGGGCAACGGACCATCCTGATTGGGAAGATCTAGGGTTAGATTTGGTTCCTTGGCAGAGAAAGCCATTCCTGACGGAATCTCTTGTAGGAGTTTTTTCAAACTGCGATTGTCTGTCCGGTAATTAGTCCGAATCAAATAATTTAATTCTGCCTCCAAACCAACATAGGTCTGTTTATTTTCTGGAAAAACCAAGCTCGTAAAAGAACCTTCAGAATGGGGCTGACCGTTCCTAATGATTGGCTGGGCTGTTTTCTCTTCAGGATTCACCTCAAAGGATATCTGAGAATAGTTCCCTAATTTCAAATCAACTTTCATAAACACCTCCATGCACATAGCTCATTTCGAAATCAAAATCCTCGAATCATTCAAAGAACGGACTAGTGAAAGCCCATGAGTATTTCACAAAACCCCGCCAGTCTTCACCAGCGAGGTCCTCTATTTTATACCAATTTTTTCATTTCTGCAATCCGTTCTTGGGTTGCGTCAAATTTAGCCTGGTAATCGGCTTGTTTGTCCTTTTCTTTTTGAACGACTTCAGGTTTGGCGTTGGCTACGAAGCGCTCATTACCCAATTTTTTGGCAACCATATCGAGCTCTTTTTGCCACTTAGCCAACTCTTTGTCCAAACGTGCCAATTCCTCTTCAACATTGAGCAAGTCTGCCAATGGAAGGTAGATTTCAGCGCCAGAGATAACCGCACTCATGCTGAGTTCTGGTGCCTCCAAATCAGCCGCAATTTCCAAGTGCTCTGGATTGGTGAAGCGCTTGATGTAGTTGACATGGTCTTGGAAGAAGCCTTGTAAGCCTGCATCTTTGGTTTTAATCAAAATGCTAATGGGCTTAGACGGAGCTACGTTCACCTCAGCTCGTGCATTGCGGACAGTCCGAATCAAGTCCTTGAGACTTTCAACTCCAGCATGAGCTACCTCATTGGCGAAGCTAGGATTCACCACTGGATAGGCTGCATGGACAATGCTTCCTTCTGCATATTGTCCATAGATTTCCTCAGTTACAAATGGCATGATTGGATGCAAGAGTCGCAAAATTTGATCCAAGGTATACAGAAGAACGGAACGTGTCACGACTTTCTCAGCCTCATCCTCACTGTAAAGAACTTCCTTGGTCAACTCAACATACCAGTTGGCAAACTCTTCCCAGATAAAGTTGTAGAGGATATGTCCCGCTACACCGAATTCAAATTTTTCAAAATTGTCAGTGACTTTGGCGATCGTTTCATTCAAATTATGCAAGATCCAACGGTCGGTTACATTGCCAGCTTGACCGCTTACAACCTTTTCAACCTGCTCACGTGCGGCTTCCAGACTTAGCCCTTCATTATTCATCAAAATATAACGAGAAATATTCCAAATCTTATTAATGAAGTTCCAAGAGGCGTCCATCTTCTCATAGGAGAAGCGGACATCTTGCCCAGGTGCAGAACCATTGGAGAGGAACCAACGAAGAGCATCGGCACCATATTTGTCAATGACATCCATTGGGTCAATACCATTGCCCAAGGACTTGGACATTTTACGGCCCTGCTCATCGCGAATTAATCCGTGAATAAGAACGTTCTTAAATGGTTGACGGCCTGTGAACTCAAGAGATTGGAAAATCATCCGAGACACCCAGAAGAAAATGATGTCATAACCCGTTACAAGAGTTGAGGTTGGGAAATAGCGTTGGAAGTCCGCCGATTCTGTATTTGGCCATCCCATGGTTGAGAAAGGCCAAAGCGCAGAGGAGAACCAAGTGTCTAAGACATCTTCGTCTTGAACCCAACCTTCTCCCTCTGGAGCTTCTTCGCCGACATACATTTCACCTGCTTCATTGTACCAAGCTGGAATTTGATGTCCCCACCACAACTGACGAGAGATCACCCAGTCATGAACATTTTCCATCCATTGAAGGAAGGTATCATTGAAGCGTGGAGGATAGAACGCAACCTTATCTTCCGTATCTTGGTTGGCAATAGCATTTTTAGCCAGTTGATCCATCTTGACGAACCACTGAGTAGACAAGCGAGGTTCAACCACTGCACCTGAACGCTCAGAGTGACCTACTGAGTGAACACGTTGTTCAATCTCTATCAAGGCTCCCAGTTCTTCCAATTTCGCAACAACAGCTTTACGAGCCTCGAAGCGATCCATGCCAGCGAACTCACCCGCGAGTTCATTCATGGTTCCATCATCATTCATCACATTGACCTGTGGCAGATCATGGCGTTGACCAACAAGGAAGTCATTTGGATCGTGGGCTGGGGTAATTTTAACAACCCCGGTTCCAAACTCTGGATCAGCGTGTTCGTCCGCCACAATTGGGATTGGTTTGTTCACGATTGGCAAAATAACATTCTGTCCAATCAAATCCTTATAACGTGGATCTTCTGGGTTAACTGCAACGGCCACATCTCCAAACATGGTTTCAGGACGAGTCGTCGCAACCTGAAGGGCGCGTGAGCCATCTTCCAACATATAATTCATATGATAGAAGGCACCCTCAACCTCTTTATGGATAACCTCAATATCAGATAGAGCTGTGCGGGCTGCTGGATCCCAGTTGATGATAAATTCACCACGGTAGATGTAGCCTTTTTTATACAAGTCCACAAAGACCTTACGAACAGCTTGGGACAAGCCCTCATCCAAGGTAAAACGTTCCCGGCTATAGTCTACTGACAAGCCCAATTTCCCCCACTGTTCCTTGATTGTGGTCGCATACTCATCCTTCCATTCCCAGACCTTGTCTAAGAATTTTTCACGCCCGAGATCATAACGACTAATGCCTTGCTCCCGCAAACGCTCTTCAACCTTGGCCTGAGTCGCAATACCGGCATGGTCCATTCCTGGTAACCACAAGGTATCGTAGCCCTGCATCCGTTTTTGACGGATAATAATATCTTGCAAGGTTGTATCCCAAGCATGACCCAAATGCAATTTACCGGTTACGTTTGGTGGTGGAATCACGATAGAATAAGGCTTAGCCTCCGCATCACCGGATGGTTTAAAAGCATCTGCTTCTAACCATTTGGCATAACGCCCAGCCTCAACCTCGTCTGGATTGTATTTCGTTGATAATTCTTTTGACATTTTATTCTTTCCTTTTATTTTATTTAGTGGTTTAAATCGATAAGTTCTTCCCACTCACTCCTTAACAGACCAAACCTCAATTCATCTTCTCTTTGTCCTCTCAGAAGTTCACGTCCCCTCAGTCTAGCTTCAAGAACAAATCCTGACTTTTTCGCAACGGCTTGGCTCTGAAGATTTGAAGCATGACAGGCAATTTCGATTTTATAAAGCTCCGGTATGAGGGTAAATGCTACGAAGCACAGGGCTTTGACAGCCTCGGGAACAAGGCCTTGACCCCAGTAGTCAGGATGGAGAACATAGCCAACTTCGTAGATATCTCCCAGCTTTCCATGACGCCGATTGAAATCGACCGAACCGATGACACGATTCTCCCCTTTCAAGGTGATTCCATAGCCCCCTGGTAAACCAGCCTGCACCATTCGAAGGGGAATACCCTGGATGAAGGCCTCTTCCTCTTCTACTTTTTTCATAAGCGGAAAACCAGCATTGGTCGCGACTTCCGGTAAACTAGCATAGGCAAACATATCTGCCGCATCCGCAACCTTACGCTCTCGAAGGTAGAGGCGCTCGGTCTCTACATCTGGCAAATGATTCTGGACGAATTCACCAAGTATCTTTATCATTCTACCTCCTTCTGAATCAGCTCTATCTTAATGCCATCGGGATCTAGGACATAGCGTCTCTCACAATCTCGGCCACCAGCATAGGGAAAAGCTTCGTCTTATAGAATCCACACTCCAATCCCAAAAAAGTCTTGTCGCCAATTCCCCTGTCACTTCAAAAGCTAAATGATTCAAGCCAACCCTTGTTCAGTGAAATCCCATTTGTATAGTCTTGTAGTTTACTTTTAGTACAAGGCAGCGAGTCGTAGACAGTACTGAAGTACGGCAAGACGAGCTAACACAGTAATAAAAGATAAACTAAAAGAGTATAAAACATCATCAGGAGCTTGCACAAATACCAAGTAAATGCCTTCTTTCAAAAAGGAGAAGCCACTTCCCAATCTTGGTAAAGAATGTAGCCCAGATTGTTTAGGAGAAACACTTAGAACCTGCGGGAAATCGCTAAATCAGAGACATAAATTTCGATATGATTTAATAATACTTCACCTCTTGCGGAAGACAACTCCGTTTTCTTTTAGTTGTCGAACCGTTGCAGGTCCAATTCCACGAATCGCCAGAACTTCCTTCTCTGTCTTTTTCTCAAAATCTTTAAAACTTCGAAGTCCTGCATTTAATAGAAGTCGTTTCTTATCAAACTGAAGTCCTTCATAGGACGGCTCAGAGAACAGATGCACAAGATCATCGAGATTACCTTGAGGCAAAGTGTTTAGTAAATCTCTAAGGGTAGAGTCCTGCGGTCCACTTGAATTCTTTACTGGAAGATGATTCGGTTGCCTTTCCTGAAATTCCAGATACATGTCTGTCAATTGATTTATCAGAATGGCCTTATCCGCTAGAAATAAGCCTAGAGGGTTGAGAACGTGAGCTATTGAATGTTCATGTTCCCCCTCACACTCTTCCTGATTATGATGCATAACGTCCAAGAACCACTGAGGATTTCCCAGAGCTGAAGCAAATTCAGGATCTTCTCTAACGAGATTCTCAAACAAGTCATTCGCTCCTTCTGAATCGCCCGTCATTAAACTCGCGATTACAGCATAAAGATTGAGACCAGCATCATAAACATTCTCTGATAACCTATCCCTATACATGTCTAATACAAATTCAGGTTGGAAAGTTGAACAATAGACACTTGCCATTAAATTGGGCAAATAGCCAGGACTCCCTTTTTCAAAGACATATGGTTCAAGGATATCCATAATGTCAAGTGCCAAGTTAAGCAAACCTTCCTCGAAATAGACTGTCAGTAGAAAGGTCAAGGCATCTAGATACTGACCGGTTAGAGGGTGGTCCCAGGCAGGAGAAGTAACTTCTTCTAGTTTCTGCACCGTTAGATTCGCAAAAGTTTTGTAGCTCTCAATTGTCTGATAGGTAAATTGTTCACGACTATCCATTAAATAGTACCATTGCGCTTCAAAACTATGGACATGTTCTTTGGCTAGTTGTTCCAGGACCCTAGTTCTCTCTGATCCCTCTTCCATCTGAAGAGCATGAAGTAGGGCAATCCCAACTTCAACTGTCTCTAGTTCGTCCTCACTCGCTCCTACTTCCTGCAAATTTCCAACTAGGTCATCAAAAATACTAAGGTCCATATTTTGGGTATCGGATACTTTAATATTCTTAGAGGCCAGAGTAGTTTCATCTGAAATAAAGTCAGAATCATCAAACAGGTCAATGGTGTGATTGACTTGTGATCCTGTATCCAAAAATTTTTTCTCATCCTTATACTCTCGGCGCATCTGCTTCAATACTTTTTTATTACTTTTCTTTTTGGCCATAGGACACCTCCCGTTTTTTTTAACTATAAATGATTTCGAAAATTGACACCATTTGCCTTTAATTGGTTAATGGTCTTTTTCCCAATTCCAGGAATAGCTCGAATTTCAGATTCTGTATGCTGCTCTAAAGCTTCCAAACTCATGATCCCAGCATCGCAGATAGCGTGACCCTGCCGCAAGTGAATACCTTTCATGGCAGGACTGTTAAAAAACTCATTTCGTTTTGTAGGAGAATCCGGTTGATTTTCAATAAAATTTTCTACAATATTATTTAACTCAAAAGCCATTTTCCTTTTATCTATTAAAAAACGAGACATAAAACTTAAAGAAAACCGAAGGTACTCCGCCGAATTTGGACGGTAATATTCAAAGTCATTATCACTATGAAGTCCGACATTCCAATAAACCTGTCCTAATACATGAATTGCAATCGGATTTAACAGTGCTAATTCTTCAAAAACAGAAGCTGCTGCCTTGTGATCACCATGCAACAAATGAGAAATGATTAGATGCACTAGGACACCGTCATCCTCCCAGCCTAATGCTTTTTGATATTCATAAAAGTTCACAATATCCTCATGGCGGTATAGCATATTATAGACCGATAGCATCGGATAAACAAACATATCAGGAAATTCCTCTGTATGCATCTCCAAAATAAAATCCACAAGTCCCGCAGCCTGAGTAAGAAAATCCATTTCTAAATAATAGATCAGCACAGAATACAGGGCTTTTAAAGGTTCTCTCGATTCAAACCATACCCAAGAAGCATATCCTTCTTTTGCCCAAGCATCCTTTGCTTTTCGTTGAATCTCCTGTGCTTCAACGAAATCATCATAACAATACTCATCTCGACGTGCAGAAAATAGATAGCTTTGTATAGCTAAATTATCTGGATATTTCTTTCGAAGTTTTCTGAAAGCCCTTAATCTCTCGATTGGATTTTCCAATGCACGAGCATCATAATAAGCTCTCTCCTCCTTCGTGAGACCATTATCAAAAGAAAAATTCTTATTTTCAAACAGATTTTGAATTCTTTCTTTTAAATGTTCAATATCAACTTGTGGTTGTTCTTCCACATCATCTTGAAGCCAAGATTCAAAGTTAATAATCTTGGATTGACCATTCCTCAGGTGATCTCTTCTTAATTCTTTGAGTTTTTTTTTCGAATTTTTCTTTTTAGCCATTGTTTTTTCCTTCTTGTAAAATAAAAATCCCTGTCTTATGACAGGGACGAAGATTTTTCCGCGGTACCACCCAATTTCGGGCAAGGCCCGCAACTTAATTGTTATTCAAAAAACCATTTAGCAACCTATCTCAGCTCCTTCTGCGGATTTCTCAACCCCACCGCTCTCTGTAAGAAGGCTTTCCTAAGATTCCTCTAAACAGCCTCATTCTACCATAGAAAGCAGTCTAAGGCAAGAAGAATTGGCTTATTTTTCGACAAATGCTACTAAATCCGCAATACTTTTAATGTTCTCATCATCATTAATTTCAACATTAAACTCATCTTCAATGGCCGTAATAACTTGGAAGAAATCCAATGAATCAACATCCAAATCATCAAATGTAGATTCCATAGTTACTTGATCCGGATTTACTTCCAACTCTTCCACAATAATGGCTTGAATTTTTTCAAATGTAGACATAAGCTACCTCATTTCATGTATTATGGAAAAAGTATATCATAAGAATTCCCAAACCGCAAAAGTTAGAGGACTTCCAAAAGAGAAATAATTTGCCCCAAGTGGTCAATGGTCCGACTAGCACGACTTTGATCTAAACCAAAACGATAATCCCGAATGGCCCAGACCTCAGCGCCTGCACGGGCTCCCGCCCGAATTCCTTTTTCACTATCTTCGATAATCAAGGTATCTTTTGGTTCCACCTCAAGTGCTTTACAAGCTGCTTGGTAAATCTCTGGGTTTGGCTTAGATTCCTGGAACTCTTCTCCAGACAGAACTACATCAAAATAAGAAGTAATTCCCAATTCCTGTAGAGCACGGTCAATGTCCTTTTTAACAGAACTAGATGCTAGACCAAGTGGATAGCCCTTCTCTTTTAGATCTTGCAAAACAGTATGAACGTGAGGAAAAACAAGATCTCGGTAAGGTAAGGGATTCTCCTTCTTATGCGCCAAATAACCTGCCTGCAAAGAAGGCACATCAAATTCATCATAAGACTCACCTAGAATATTTTCCCACACATGCTTCATATTCCCACCAATAAAATAAGCTGGTGGTAAATGATTAATCGAGATTCCTTGATTCGCTAAGTAATTCTCCCGACGTTCATAATAGAAACGCTCCGTATCAAATAAAACCCCATCCATATCAAAAATAATGGCCTGAAATGACATATAGATCCCTCGCTATAAAATTAGAAATGAAAAAAACATGAAAGTTCACACATTCTATCCTACCATCATAGAAGACCAGTCGCAATACCAGTAGGACATGAAACCGTATTTATTTCAAACCAGGAGCAAAGAATTCACACAAACCACATCTTAAAGGATGAAGGTACAACTTTGGTCTAACCCTCAATATTCCAATACTAAGGCTATACTAATTCAGTCATTCCTAAGAGCTTTGACGCGAAGCCCCTTCCCTTTATCTATAAACACTCCTCCACTCAATTCCTGAGTGTTTTGACGTGAAGTACATTCGCTTCATCCAAATACTCTCTCACTCAATTCCTGAGTGAAGGAGCAAGCCACACCTTGGTCCAATTGGTCTCAAACAATTTGTTGATAATCTTCGCTATGAGACTAGTTTTGGCGTACAAAAAAAGATGACATTGCGGTCATCTACTCTAGTCGGGAAGACAGGATATTGACGCGAAGTTCCTTCGCTTTATCTATAAACACTCCCCCCACTCAATTCCTGAGTGGAGGAGCGAGCGAAACCTTGGTCCAATTGGTCTCAAACAATTTGTTGATATAGTCTTTTAGTTTACTTTTAGTACAAGTCAGCGAGTCGTAGACAGTACTGAAGTACGGCAAGACGAGCTAACACAGTAATAAAAGATAAACTAAAAGAGTATAGTCTTCGCTATGGGACTGGGTTTGAAATACAAAAAAAGATGACATTGCTGTCATCTGCTCTAGTCGGGAAGACAGGATTCGAACCTGCGACACCTTGGTCCCAAACCAAGTACTCTACCAAGCTGAGCTACTTCCCGTAACTATAAATTCGGTTGTATCTCAGCTGTAGAGTACTTGCTAAGTAGATTTG
>NZ_JADPMS010000022.1:0-33498 GCF_015686645.1 Streptococcus sp. NLN76
CAAATTTTGTTTGAGTGTGTTAAGAAATCTTGATGTTGGTAAAGATATGAGTATGAGACGAAAGAAGTTCCATTTGAGTATGGTATTCGATAAATTTTTAAGAGTACTAATTTAAAAAAGATTCTAGTAGGGAATAAATCTACTAGAATCTTTCGTGCGTTTGTCGTGACGGGATGGGTATGTATCCCTTTTAATCTAGTTGATTTCGCCATTGAATTAAGGTTTCAATTTCCTCTTCTTGAATATACCCTGATTGTTGGGCTACCTCAACAAGAATATCGTACTGGGTCAAGGTATCGACTTGGATTCCTTTTTGGATAAAGGTATCCATAGTCTTAGAAAGAGAATAAGAAAAGATCGCAACCACACCCAGGACTTGTGCTCCCCTCTCAGATAAGGCTTCAACAACCTTCAAAGAAGAAATACCCGTGGAGATTAAATCTTCAATCACAACCACCTTATCTTGTGCACCTATTTTCCCCTCAATTTGATTTGTTTTTCCATGTTTCTTTTTACTATCACGAACATAGACCATTGGGAGATCTAAGCGGTCACTCACCCAAGCTGCATGGGGGATACCTGCAGTTGACGTCCCCGCAATGACAGTCACTTCTGGATAGCGAGATTGAATGATGGCGACTAAACCCGCCGCGATGCGATTACGAACAGATGGATAAGACATCGTTAATCGATTATCGCAGTAAATCGGAGACTGAATACCCGATGTCCACGTAAAATAATTTTCAGGTTGTGGTCTCAGCTCCACAGCTTTTATTTCAAGTAGGTCTTTGGCAATTTCATATCTTAAATCTGTCATTCCACTAATCTCCCATTTTATCCTTTACAAACGCAGCCACAAAACTCTGATAAGCTCCTACCGCATCAACTGCTTGTGTAATCGGACGTCCGACCACAATATGACTGACTCCCATTTTACTGGCGATATCCGGTGTAACCACCCGTTTTTGATCCCCTAAGTCATCTTGGCTAAATCGGATACCTGGCGTGACCCGAATGAATCCAGGGCCCCAACAATCTAAAATTTCCCCTGCTTCCTGAGCAGATGAAACAACTCCATCTAAACCTGCTTCATGGGCTAAGGAAGCATAGTGTAAGACACTCTCCTTAAGGCTCAATTCCACTCCTTGTTCTTGCTTCATTTGTTCCTCTGAAGTAGAAGTTAATTGTGTAACCGCAATCACTCGCGTATGTATTCCTCCTCCATCTACGATTCCTTGTTTGGCAGCCCGCATCATTTCCCTTCCCCCTGCTGCATGAACCGTTAAGATATCAACATCAAATTGAGCCAAGCCTTTAGAGGCTTGATAAACCGTATTGGGAATATCGTGAAGTTTTAAATCTAAAAAAAGTTTATGCCCTCTCGCCTTAATCGCTCCAATGACTTTCGGTCCATTTTGTAAAAAAAGTTCCATGCCAATTTTGACAAAAAGGGATTCTGAGCCAAATAAATCAAGGAATTGTAAACTTGTTTCAATTTCGGGGAAATCCAGGGCGATAATCACATTTTTTTCCATGGTTCATTACCTACTTTTACTTCCATGCTCGATCCTTTAGTTCTAAAATATGATCAACACCAAGTTGATCCAAGGCTTGAGGCAACTGATTGATAATTTTGGGGCAAACAAATGGATCTGTAAAATTAGCTGTGCCAATTGCAACGGCACTTGCACCTGCTGAAATAAAATCAATCACATCCCATTCATCCATAATCCCCCCCATTCCGATAATTGGAATAGCAACAACTTGAGCAACTTGATAGACCATCCTAATCGCAATCGGCTTAATGGCAGCCCCTGATAGCCCCCCTGTGACATTCGCAATAATCGGCTTACCCGAGTCGTGATCTAACCTGACACCTACCAGTGTATTAATCATTGTAAGCCCATCGGCGCCTCCTTGTTCAACCGCTTTTGCTATCTCAATGATATCCGTCACATTAGGAGACAGCTTAACATAAACAGGGACTTGAGATACTTCCTTAACCCGTTGCGTCAGATCCCTGGCAACACGAGGATCCGTTCCAAATTGAATCCCACCACACTTAACATTAGGACAAGATATGTTGAGTTCCAAGGCCTTAACATTAGGTGACTTAGAAATATGCTTGGCTACATAGATATAATCTTCAACATTACTTCCAGCGACGTTGGCAATAATTGGCACGTCATATCTTTCAAGTTGTGGAAGTTTTTCCTCTATAATTTTATGAACACCTGGATTCTGTAAACCGATTGCATTTAACATGCCACTTGCAGTTTCTGCCACTCTCGGGGTAGGATTACCTAGCCTTGCTTCTCTCGTTGCCGCCTTAATCATAATAGCTCCAAGTTGAGATAGATCATAAAACTCTGCGTATTCCAGTCCGAATGCGAAGCAACCAGAGGCAGGCATAATTGGATTTTTCAGATTTAATCCTGGCAATGCAACACTCAATCTCTCCTCCATCACAACCTCCTAAAAAATTATGTCTTCTGCTTTAAAAACAGGCCCTTCGTAACAAATTCGAGCAGTGTCATTTGTTTCTGTCCGACAAACACATGCATAACAGGCTCCAATGCCACAGGCCATTCTTTCTTCCAAAGAAACATATCCCGTTTTATCCTTATTCATCTCCTGTAAAGCTTTCAACATTGGAAATGGTCCGCAGGCAAAATACTGTTCAAACTCTATTTGATATTTTTCTAAAATATCTGTAACAACCCCTCTATCTCCCCGACTCCCGTCTACCGTACTGATATAGGTTTTCCCCAAACTTGAAAATTCCTTTTCATAAAAAATCTCTTTATCAGAGTTGAAGCCCAAGACATGAATTGTATGAATTCCACGATCATTCAGCCGTTTTGACAATTCATAAAGGGGGGGAACCCCGATTCCCCCTCCAACAAGAAGGGCTGTTTGACCAGGATTTAACGTATCCAGATGATATCCCTGTCCAAGAGGTCCCAAGACATCCACTTCTTGTCCAACTTCAACTTGAGTAAGGACTTGAGTTCCCTTACCTTCTGCTCGATAAATCACCACAAAAACCTTTTGTTCTGGGATAACTTCACAAATTGAGATGGGTCTCCGCAATAAAAATTCATTTCCTTTTCCTACTCGAATATTGACAAATTGCCCCGGTTCGATCATCGATTCTGCAATCTCTCCAAATAAGGTGAGTTTATAAATATGATAGGCAATTTCCTTATGCTCTAGAACTTTCGCTAACTGAACCTGCATCTTTTTCTCCTATCTAATGACTGTTACTCATTCCATTTCCAACATCCGACCTTTTCAAGCCTGATCTGTATTCTTTAACAGGACTCTCAGACCTGTTAAGCTACCATCATCAGCTTTCCTGGTCAACTCTTTGAAAGATTCGAGTATTCCGATTTCGAATGTAGTTAAGTGTTAATCTCACATAATACTTGAACTTTCATCAAAATCTTATGACCAATCCTCTAAATGACCATGGACGATTCTTCCCTCACAAAAGGTTAAAACTGGAATTCCAAATACTTCTTGCCCCACATAAGGTGTGTTTCGTCCCTTGGATAAAAATGTCTCGGGATCAATTTGCATCCTTTTATCCAAATCTATCACAACGAGGTCAGCCAAAGCCCCCTCCTCTATTTTCCCATACGGCAAACCAAAAATTTCGGCGACTCTTTTTGACATCAAATCTACCACTTGATTTAGGGTGAAAATTCCTGTTTTAACAAAATGAGTGTATAGTTGAGCAAAGGCTGTCTCGCTCCCCACAATCCCAAATGCCGCCTCTGCCATCGGAACCTCTTTTTCATATGCTGCATGGGGGGCATGGTCTGTCGCAATCATATCGATTGTTCCATCCAGTACCCCCTCAATCAAGGCTTCTCGATCCTCTCTTGCTCTTAGCGGTGGATTCATCTTCCAGAGGCCACTCGCCTCATGAATATCCTCCTCATCACTGATTAAATGATGAGGACAAACTTCACATGTGACGTGAATACCATTTTTTTTGGCTTCTCTAATGAGTCTAACCGATTCCTTGGTTGAAACATGACAGACATGATAATGGCATCCTGTTGCCTCTGCTAATAAAATATCTCGGGCAATTTGAACCGACTCACAAACAGAAGGAATGCCTTTTTGACCTAATTCTTGACTACGTTTTCCACAGTGCATACTTCCTCCCCAAATAAGAGAGTTATCTTCACAATGTGCTACAATCGCCTTACCGAGCCTGGCAGCGATTTTCATGGATTGGTACATCTTATTGGCATCTTGTACACCACGCCCATCATCACTAAAGGCAAAGACATGTGGAGCTAATGCGTCAAAATCAGCATATTCCTGCCCTAACTCTCCCTTTGTAATCGAACCATATGGAATAGCCCGAATAACACTATCTCGTTCAATTAACTCTAACTGAACTTTCAAATTTTCGTAGGAATCTGGAACAGGATTCAAGTTTGGCATTGGCATTACCGTCGTAAATCCCCCTTTAGCTGCAGCTCGTGAAGCACAGCTAATAGTTTCCTTATAGGAAAACCCTGGTTCCCGCCAATGCACATGTACATCAATAAAACCTGGGGATAAAAACTTGCCTTTTAGATCAATGGTCCGACCTTGTTCTACTTTCAGATGTTCGCCTATTTCCAGAATGGATTTACCTTGAATTAAAACATCTCGTTGAACCAGAAGCCCTTCCTCTAATACTTGCCCGTTTTTAAGTAGTAGCATGATGACCTCCTTATAAATCATTTTCTTGAATGATTTTCTCTAAAATTGCTTGCCTCATAAACATCCCATTTTTCATCTGAGGAAAAATAAGCGACTTTTCTTTTTCAACAAGTTCATCCGCAATTTCAACGCCTCGATTAACTGGAGCAGGGTGCATTACAACAGCTGTTTCTTTTAAGCGATGATAACGCTCTGAAGTCAATCCATATTGTAAATGATAGGAATCTTTATCAAATATTTGGCTGCCGTCATGGCGCTCATGCTGTACTCTTAGGAGCATACAAACATCTACTTCATCCACTACATCATCAAATTGAACCACTTCTCCCAAAGTTACATCTTTGTAGAGATCAGGACAAACAAAGCGTACCTGTGCTCCCAATCGCGTTAGCATATGGTAGTTGCTTCTTGCTACCCTAGAATTTTTGATATCTCCTACAATAATGATATTTAGGCCTTCTATTCTCCCAAAATGTTCTTGTATCGTCATCAAATCCAGCAAACTCTGACTCGGATGCTCTCCACTCCCATCACCACCATTAATGATCGGAATATCTAATCCTTCTAATTTCTGATAATACGCTTGTTCAGGATGCCGAATAACCAACATAGATGTCCCAATCATCTCTAAGGTTTTACAAGTATCATAGAGAGATTCCCCTTTATTCACAGAAGAGGTTGAGACTTCAAAATCCACTACCTTCAATCCCAAATGCTTTTCTGCAATTTCAAAACTCAATTTTGTTCGGGTAGAATTTTCAAAAAATAAATTTGCGATGAAGAGATCAGGTCTTTGAAGACTTGGTGCCCCAGCCTTAATTTCTAAGGCTCTATCAATTAACTGAAACACTTCATCATTCGTCAAATTTTCCATTGTCAGCAGATTTTTCATCTATACCCTCCTTAAATACAAAAAAATACCTTGTTGGCTACAGGCTAACAAGGTACTCAAAAGAAGCGTATGACAAAACATACCGCAACAAAGTAATCTCTTGCTAGCCTCTCTGGACTACCTTAAAAAGATTTTCTATTCAATTAAATTGTTATCTCCGCTCCTTTTCTAGTTGATTGTTTAAGAAACAGAAAGACTGTCTCTTTTGACCTAACTCACTACTCAAAAATCTTTGATCTTCGAGTCCTAGTGAGAAACTTCTCAATTAGATAGACAAATTTTCAGATCGCCTCTCTGGACGAATGAGAATTTGAATATAAGCTACCGCAAGTATACCTTACCCTGTGAATTTTCTCAACCATTTTTATGCTCTTTTTATAAAGTTTTTTAAGTGGTGTTTTCAAAAAGTAGTCGGTATGAGGTTTAAAATCACCTGAATCTACTTAAAAAATTCAGAAAAATCTGGATAAATAAAAACCATGACAAGAATCTTGGTCTTAGCCACGATATCCACCAATTATTTTTTTATAAAATTTAATACTCTAAACAAATCACGTATAAACTCTTGGGCACCTCGAAAAACTCCGGTTTTGCATCAAATCATGTCGTAGAAATCTTGATAAATCAATGTTCGAATTTTTAAGAGTTTAGTTTTTAGAGGTGCCCTCTTATAACCGTTATGAAAAACTCCAGAAAATAAGAAAGGAACCGCATTTCACGCCTCTGTCCTTGGACAAGAGATGTCGAAATACGGTTCCATCCTAATGTTACTTGTTAAGTCCTCACTTTTTTCACTGGTATAGTCATTTAGTTTTTAAATAGTATGTTATTGCATCAGTTATAGAGTCCATCTTGCGAAGTAATTCTGTAACTGATTTTTTTAGAATAGCCCAACTTTGCTCAATTGGATTTAATTCTGGAGAATACGGTGGTAGAGGTAAAAAGAAGTGACCAGCATAGATAGAAAGTTCATCTAATATTTTCTTAGGGTGAAAACTTGCATTGTCCATAACAATAACATGAGGAGTCTTTAAAGATGGTAGAAGCTCTTGTTTAAACCACTCTACAAAGAAATCACTCGTCATACTCTCTTTGTAAATCATTGGCGCTACAAAAGTCTGACCAATTTGTCCAGATACAATGGAAGTTCTTTCAAATCGACGACCAGAAACTTTGGAATAAATCTTTTCACCTCTAGGTGCACGGGCATTTTTACGATATAGATAAGTATCAATACCTGTTTCATCAATATAGACAATTGGAAAGTCTTTCAAAGCGCTAGTGATTCAAGATATTGTCGAACCTTCTGTGCATCTTGTTCTTTGTAGCTCGTTATCTTTTTTTTTAAAGTGATGTTTATTTGCTTTAAGGTAGCCCAAACAGAAGGAATACTGCAAGAAAAATGTTCTGCAATTTCCCTTAAAAAAGCGTCTGGATGTTCTTCTACAAATTCTTGTAATTTATCTAAAGGTATTTTTCTGGATTTAGCAATATGCTTTTTACGTTCTAAGTGACCGAGTTCTCTCTCCTGCTTTTCCCAACTGTATAAAGTGTTGGTGCTAATATTAAATAAAGCTGCTGTTTCTTTACGTGTATGTCCCTCTTTAACATATTAAAGGACACGTTTTCTAAAATCAATTCCGTATGCCATGGGAATAGTATACCACATACAGTTTATAATCTAAAAGAGTATAAAAAGGGCCACTTATTCCTCTTCGATTCGGCTTCCATCAACCCGAACTTGCTGACAATCGATAAGAATAATCAATCTTTTCGAAGACTATTCTATCAAAAGAAATACAGGTACGTCAATAAGATTTTAAGGACGCTATCTTGGATCTAGGCTTTTTTACGTTTTTTACTAGATACTACACCCAATGTTGTCATCAAACTAAGTCCAGCAATCGTTAAATAGGAACCTGTCTCTCCGGTGTTAGGAAGAGTTTCTACAGAATTGACAGTTTTTGAAATAGTATCTCCGATATTCTCCTTTTTGGTGCTATCAAATTGTTCAACTGGTTTAAGGATATTTACGGATTTATGTTGAGACTTGTTACGGCTAGATGGAGTGTAGACCAAGCCCTCTAATTTTGCATTCTCCTTGGATTCGCATATAGCTAACTCCAACTCTTTTTGTTGCAACTCAGATTTTAATGCTGCAAGCACTAACAAATCTTGTTTTAGTTTCTCTTGTGCATCTGTTAATTTTTTCTGAGCCAAGTCAAAGTTTGCTTTAGCTTTCGCGTAAGCATCACCAGCTTTTTGTAAAGAATCTAATTCAGCCTGCGCTTGTTCAAGCTGTGCCTTCAGACTCTTCAAATCTTCTTCAGCCCTTGTAACAACTTCTTGTGCTTGTGTTACGTTCGCCTTCAACTCCTCATGAATTGCCATTTCATGCTTTAGGGTATCTTGTAGTGAACTTAGCTCAGTCTGCTTATTCTCAAGTTCTTTTTGAAGAATCTCAAGATTTCTTAACTTCTCTTGATTGCCTTTGGTTAACTCATTCAACCGTTCTTTCGATTGATTCAATTGATCCGCAGTCAACTTTTGGGATGCTTCAAGCTCTTGTTTATTCTTTGCTAAAAGCGAAGTCTGCTCTTGTAATCTTTTATCTTCGGTAGCACTTTCTAACTCAAACTGTTTGAGATTTTCAACAGCACTGGAATACTTTTCATTCTTATGATAAACCGTTTCTTCCCATACATACTTAAAAGTAGTTTTTGGCAAGAACTTCGTTCTTTTACCATTAAAATAAAACTCTGATCGAAGGGGATCTTCGTCTTCATTTTTAGCTGTAGCCAAAGCAAATGCAGACCATGTATTCTGAGAATTAGACGGCAAAGTGTCGTATACTCCCTTACCATCTGTAGAGACAAATGTCAGAACAGAATACCCATCCGTTTCTACCATAGCAAGTCCAGTTCCAGAAGCTCCTAAAAGTGGTGTTCTATGCCCATAGTTAAAAATATTAACTTCTGTTGGAGATTTAGCTCCAAAACTAAATGCATTACTATAGTCATTAAAATAGCGCAATATCTGATTGTATGCTATCTCTTTTTCACTCAGTTTCGATTTTTTACCGAGAGCAGTGGTCGCATTCTCTGTTTCACTATTAAGTCCAAAGTCTGTAGGTTTTAAAATAGTATCATGACTGAGTTCCTTATTCCTTGCCATTTCATCGGTTCGAGCTTTAGCCCATTTCAAAGCCTCTGAAGTCACTGGCGGAACTGGAATATCGATTCCATTAATCTTTCGCAATTTTGTAAGATATTCCGAAACATATTGAGACACTTTCTCATAATCGATCTCTTTAACCGTATATTCTTCAGCGTTTTTCAATACAATAACTTCTGTGGCTTCACCATCAAATTCTACATTTTCATTGGCAGACACATAGAATTTCTTTCCGTTCGAAATATAGTACGGATCTTTCGGTTGTGAATAAGCGTCAGAATCACTAACTTTATTTTCAGCAATAACATGTTGAACCAATTCTGTTGTATACTCAGGTCCAGCTTCTTTAACAGCTTTTTCTAATTCTTCTCTTTTTTTCTTTGAATTTACATAAAATGCCGATTTCTCTTTCTCTAGCATTTCCATTTTCTGATTGAGCTCAACTAGATTTTGATGATTCTGCTTTAGTGTAGATTCTAGCTGACTCACTTCATGCTGAGCGGTAATGATGCTTTTTGAATCAAAAGCCGCTTCTGCGGACCGAACTTTGGCCTCACTGTCTTGAACTTCCGCTAATTTTGACTCAACATCTTTTTGAGCTGTTTCAAGAATTGGCTCATGCTCACGGACCTGCTGCTCTGCATCCTTCAACTGGCTTTTTGCTAGCTCTAAAGACGTATCCGTTGCTAACTTAGTTTCAACCTCTGTAACTTTCTCTTTAATTGCAGTTATTTTTTCTGGTGTAGCTTCTTCTAATTTTGTAGTAGCTTGATCCAATTGTACCAAACTAGTAGCTAACTCCGTTTCAGCCGCAGAAACATTTTCCTTATCCTTAGAAACCACTATTTCTTGCATTTGAATACTTTTATTCAATTCATTGATGCTTTCCTTTTCACGAAATAATGTATCCGACTGACAACTGCAATCATCCAATTTTTGTTCTAAACTATCCTGATTTAGATTCGGTGCTGAAACTTCATCAGCAGCTACACTTGAACCAGCTATGCTAAGGGCAGCAACTGCCCCCGACAACATAATCTTTTTCATAATTTAACTCCTCGCAATATAAATTTAGCGGTTATTAATATCCATCTACTTTAGCAACCATAATCGATAATGCTACCTAAAGTCACCGTTAACTTTTGCAGTATGCATTTCTTCGATTGTAGGTTTTCGTCCGTTTACTAATTCAAAGTAATTTAACCATTCTTCTTGATTTATGATTTGAGATGGATCATTATTAGAATTTGAAACTTCTTGAGAGAACTCTTGTTCTTCAATCGCTACATCTATTCGTTCTGAATCTTCTTGTCTAGGAACTTGTACACCAAAATTATTACTTCCTTGAATGGCATTCAAAATAGCTTGATTTTGCTCAAATTGCAACTGTGCATTTTGTTTTGACTGATCATTAATCAACTGTGCATTAATCTGAGCATTCAGCAAACCATTTCGCTCATCATTGTAGACATTTAATTGTGCAATAACTTCCTCTGCATAAGCTTTTACATGGTCAGCCTCATAGAAAGGTAAAGGAATTTCGATAAGGGTACCGTTCTTTTCATAAGCAAACACCACTTGAAGGCCAGATAGAAATAAGGCTACACCAAGGGCTAAAACGATTAGTCCTCCAAAAAATCTCCCATCTCCTATACTGGATAATCCATTGAAAAAACCAATTAAGCCAAACAACATCCTTACAATATTATAATAATTACTTGTGTACACATTTGACACATTCCCTAAAGGACTAGTATGTTGCTCTCTTCCTGCTGGAATTAATCCAAAGAAAACTGTATTTGGGAAATCAACAATTACATTATATCGATCAACATCCAATCTTCCCTTAATCCAAGGGAAGAGCAACGATACTGCAAACTCTCTATTTGCTGCTTGTTTGATATGTTGATTCTGTTTGTTCTTATCTCCTATATTTTGCATGATTATCCCTCTCTTTTTCATAACTTTATCTTAGCTTAAACACTAGATTATATTATCTACATTAAGCTTTGAAAATGAATAAAATGTACTTATTTATACCTTTTTCCTACTTTATTCAAATAAAATCAAACCATTATCATACAATAATAAGAGACCAAGAGTAACTCTTAATCTCTTATTCATCTATTATTTATTCTTCACAGCAAAACGTGAATAGATGGCCCCAAGTATTAATAGGAAAACACCAACAATCACGGCAAGAAAGCCTGTCTCTGTTCCAGTATTTGGTAGCTTCTTATCTTCCTTAGCTTTAGCTACTTCTCTACCTCTCACTACAGGATTTGAAACAGTTGAATCACCTTGTTTACCACCATTAACTTGATTGTCCAAGCTATTTTTATCTCCTAAAATACCTTTTGCCCAAGCCAAGTGGTCAAATTGATCAACTCTGTCAAACTGTGTTGAAGCAATTACGTTGTAGCCTGAACCATCTGCTCGCAATTGACGAATTTCAGCACCGCCACGACCAGATCCAGAAGTCCAATTACGGAAAATGACATAGTTTCCGTAAAACTCAAAATCTGCTCGTGATCCACCATTCCATGCATGGCGGTCCGCCAATTCTTTCACTTCGCCATTAGAAGTGTAGTAAACACCCGTCGGAGTAACCAACTCATTTACTCCATCACCATTTAAGTCCACAAATCGATATTGGCTTTCATTTAGATTTGCCAATTTATCAGCAAACTTTTTCTTATCGGCCTTCAATTGTTCTTCTTTTGCACTGTTATTGGTAGATTCCTTTGTCGGCTTCTGATTTACGTTGGTTGAATCAGCTGGCTTCTTATTGTCAACTTTGTTGCTATTGTTCGCATCGTTTGTTGACTGCTTATTTGAATTATCTGTATCAGCGTTTTGGGCAAGAACATTCAATGCCCAGTTTTTGGCATTCTCAATATCTTTTGCATCCGCTGCATCTTCTTCAGCGGTCACGTTTTGACCAGATACTCTAGGTCCAATCAAGTTTACAAACTCTTCTGTTTGGGAAATGAGTTTATTATTTTCATCGAAAAGACTTACGATTTTTTTACCATTCTCAAAAACTCCAAGAACTAAACGATATTTTCCATCGATAGTATAATATTGGAATTTACCAACTCCTGGAGCCATGCTTGCACCGTTACCTTGCACACGTGAAGAATCTCCATTTGAAGCCGTAGAATCGACTGTGGTAGTGGCAGGAGTTGCTACTGTGCGTGTTTCTGTTGATGCTCCAGTTTCTTCACTTGATGTAGATGATACTGATGAACTCTCAACTTCACTTGAACTTGATGAAACTGATGCATTCTCGCCATCACTTGAACTTGATGAAACTGATGAGTTCCCAACTTCACTTGAACGTTCAATAAAAGAAAATTCTACGTTCTCAGACGATGAACTACTTTCAACATCATTAGCTGAAACTGCTGGTGCCAAAAATACAGCCAAAGTTGTTGCCGCAAGTGTCACATTTTTAATAACTTCTTTTTTCATAAACACTCCTTTAGAATTGATTTACAATTTAAGTTTATCATGCTAAAAAAAAAAAGCAATAGCTTATAAAAATAATTTTACTCTCTTCAAAAATCAAGTTTCGCTATTGCCAGTTTCAACTTGCCGCATTCTAGCACTGTTTGCACCTCACTTCCTAGTGTAATTTTTGATTTTCATTAAGTATCAGACTGATAACTAGTACTATAAAATTATTTAATTGTTTTTAAAAGAGATTGAGAGAACCAAGCTAACTGTTTCAAAATAACAATGAATCGGTTTTATCACTCTTTGTGAAATGAAATTCAAAATTTTCATAAACACTCGAAAAATATCACCGGAGATTTCCAAACTTTCATCACTATAATATTGCATTATTTTATGAAAAGGTTTACAATAGAACTATATAAAGGAGGGAACTCTTATGACTCAACATTATCAACACATCATGGTTGCTTTAGATGGTTCAAAATCTGCGGAGTTAGCCTTGCACAAGGCCATCCATGTAGCTTTACGGAACCAAGCTCAACTGTTTCTTGTTCACGTTGTTGATACACGTGCTATTCAAAGTGTGACCCCTTTCGATTCTGAGGTTTATGAACAATTAAAACTCGAAGCTCAGAAGATGCTAGGGGAATACGAGGAACAAGCCCATGCAGCTGGCTTGACTGAGGTTCATCAAGTCATCAAGTTTGGAAATCCAAAAACTCTTTTAGCAACAGACATTCCAGATGAACATGAGATTGATTTGATTATGGTGGGAGCTACTGGTCTCAACGCCTTCGAACGTCTCTTAGTTGGTTCTTCATCTGAATACATCCTCCGTCATGCCAAGGTGGATTTCCTTGTGGTTCGTGACCAGGAAGATCTCTTTTAATACTCATTGAATTTCAAAATCTGACTTTGTCAAGCCTCTTTGATGAACTTTAGTTCTATCTTCATCGGCTTTCCTCGCCATCTTTTTGAAATTCCGCGAGTATTCTGATTTTGAAATTAGTTATGTATAGGTCAAAAAAGACGCCCTTAGTTGGCGTCTTTTTTGCTGTGGTGTTTGTGGTAAGCCTTTTTTTGGCGTTGCAATTCTTTTTTGATACCGGGCTCTGGGGCATAGTTTTCTTCCCAATCCTCTGGTTTCAAAATTTTATGGGTTTGGGGATCAAAGTGGGCTTTACCATCTGGAAAAATTTTTCCCATGTTCGCCTGGTGGACAAGGTCAAAAATTGGAGCTGGGTCTACTCCCATTAAGACAAAATGGCCATAGGTGAAATAGAGAAGGTCAACCAAAGCATCCGCCTGTTTGACTAAATCCACCTGTGGGCCTCCTTCTTTGGCTATAACTTTTTCCTTGGCCTGGTCAAGGGCCTGATGGAGTTTGCTTACAGTCTCTTCAAACTCCTCACTAGAGGAGCTAGCAGCGTGGACAAATTCAACCAATTCTTCAATGGTAAAGGCAGCGCGGTGGCCAGCATCTTGGCAAGTCCAGGCTTTGGGATCTTCTTGCGTTCGCTGATCCATCAGACCATGAAATTGTTTAACCTTATTGAAACTGGTATCTTGACTGACAAAAATGGGTTCGTTGCCTAAAAATCCAAAGTAAGATAGAGCTTCATGGATACCATCTTCTGTGTTGGAACTGGTGGTGTGCTGGGCAACTTTTTTGATGCGGCTGGACCCATTTCCCATAGCAATAGACAAGCCGACCCCTGAAAGCATTTCAAAGTCATTGTCTGAGTCACCAAAGGCCATGACTTGGTCTAGGTCAAAGCCAAACTCTTTTCCAAGAATTCGGATCCCTTCCAATTTGGACATGCCAGGACTAATGATATCTGATGCGTAAGGACTGGAGCGGGTAAATTTTAGATGGGGAAAGTACTCAGCAACTTCCTTGCCCTCTTTGCTGGTGGCCAGCATTAGGATTTGGTAAATAGGTTCGCGAGCAATAGCTTCCAATTCCTTATAGTCTTGGGGAACAAACCGACTAACCACCTTATTAAAAGATTGACTGACCAAGCCCGACAATTTACCAGGAATAAAGCGATGCAGGCCTTGAGTCAAGGAAGACATACCGAAAGACATAATTCGTGAGCCCAACATCCCATCAGCTCGCCCCAGTGCAATCTCCTTACCATTCTCCTTAGCATAGGCCAAGACATCCGCCACTTCTTTTTTGGATAAAGTCTGGGCATAAAGAAGACCATTAGGACTAAAGATATATTGGCCATTGTAGGTCACGGCAAAATCTAGATTCAATTCCTCCATAAATTCCTGAACAAAGAAGGGGCCTCTACCTGTCGCCAATCCCACCATGATTCCTTGTTTTTTAAGCGATGCAATCGCCTTTTTTGTTGACTTCAGCACCTGGCGGCTATCATTTACCAAGGTCCCATCAATGTCAAAAAATACCGCTTTTATATCCATTCTAGTCCTCTTATCTGCGCATTTACTTCTTTTTATTTTATCATAATCGTGGCTTCAGTATGATAAAATGAAAGAAAAAAAGAGATGAGGTTACTTATGAAACGAATCTTGGCCCTTCACACAGGGGGGACAATTTCCATGCAGGCGGATGAGCAAGGACGGGTTTCAACCAATGAAAAAAATCCCATGGTGCAGATTCAAGCGGGGCTGGAGAATGTGCAACTACTCTCGGTTGACTTGCTGAACCTCCCAAGTCCGCAAATGACACCTACCCATATGCTCCAACTTTTCAAAACGATCAAAGCCTATGCCCATCAAGTGGATGGGGTGGTGATTACACATGGAACAGACACTTTGGAAGAAACAGCCTACTTTCTAGATACCATGGATCTGCCACCAATTCCTGTAGTCATAACTGGGGCCATGCGTTCCTCTAATGAATTAGGGAGTGATGGTGTCTACAACTTCCAAGCCGCCATCCGCGTGGCAGCGGATGAGCAAGCGAGAGATAAGGGAGTTTTAGTCGTCATGAATGATGAAATCCACGCTGCTAAGTATGTAACCAAAACCCATACTACCAATGTCTCCACCTTCCAAACCCCAACCCATGGGCCTCTAGGCCTCATCATGAAGAAGGAAAACCTCTATTTCAAACAAGCTCAGGAACGGGTCCGCTTTGATTTAGAAGATATTCAAGGATTGGTTCCCATCCTTCCGGTCTACACTGGAATGGATGGGGAGTTATTAGCAATGATTGATAGTTCCCAACTGGATGGTCTCATTATCGAAGCCTTCGGGGCTGGAAATATTCCTCCGCTTGTAGCAGAAAAGCTGGAAGAACTCGTTCAAGCTGGCATTCCTGTCGCCCTGGTCTCCCGTTGTTTCAATGGGATTGCTGAACCCGTTTATGCCTATCCTGGTGGCGGGCAAGACCTTGCCAATAAGGGCATCTACTTTGTTAAGGAACTCAATGCACCCAAGGCCCGGCTCAAACTCCTCATCGCCCTCAACGCAGGCCTCACTGGCGATTCCCTTAAAGCTTATATAGAAGGGTAACAAGGTCCTCCTTCACAATCACTTAAAGCCGAAGTTTTTTAACTCGGCTTTTTTGGCACAAAAGAATCGGCTAGAAACGCACGCGCCTAGCCCTCTACAGTATATTAATCCAAAAGCGATTTTTCTTCTAAATTCCACACAATTTCTTTCCATAAGGGATTGCTGCGCCAATCTGGGTCTTGGACAATTTCCTGAGCTACCTTTCTAGCCTCTTCTAAAATAGGAAAATCCTCTAGAATATCCGCCACCTGAAATTCCGGTAATCCAGATTGCCGGGTCCCAAAAATCTCACCAGACCCTCTCATTTTCAGATCTTCCTCCGCCAAACGAAAACCATCAGTGGTCTCGGTCATAATTTTCATCCGTGATTTTCCGGTTTCTGTTTTGGGATTGGCAATCAGTACAGCGTAGGATTGGGTTGAACCCCGTCCGACACGCCCACGTAGCTGGTGGAGCTGACTGAGACCAAAACGGTCAGCATCAACGATAATCATGATGGAAGCATTGGGAACGTTGACCCCAACCTCAATAACGGTCGTCGAGACCAGAACTTTGAGTTGACCGGCCTTAAAGCGGTCCATGACCTGATCTTTTTCAGCTGCCTTCATTCGTCCATGAAGTAAGCCAACCTCTATTCCTTGACCTAAGAAAGACTGCAATTCTGCCTGCAAATCCTGAGCATTTTTTAAATCCAGTGCTTCCGACTCCTCAATCAGAGGGGAAATCACATAAGCTTGTGCCGCTTTTTTCTGAACTTCCTCTTTTAACCAGGTGTAGACCTGCTCCTGTTGCTCATGCTTAACCCACCGCGTTACGATCGGTTTCCGGCCTGCTGGCAACTGGTCAATAATCGAGATATCTAAGTCTCCGTAAGCCGTGATAGCCAGGGTCCTTGGAATGGGCGTCGCCGTCATCATCAACACATCTGGACGCAGACCTTTTTCCCGTAAGGCGCGCCTCTGCTTCACCCCAAAGCGGTGTTGTTCGTCCACAATAATCAGCCCCAGTTTCTCATAGGTCACCCCATCCTGAATCAGCGCATGCGTTCCAATGACAAAAGCCGCCTCGCCAGAGGCAATTTGCTCCAAGACCTCCCGCCTGACCGCTCCCGTCTGACTCCCCTTGAGCAAGACCTTGGGAACATCCGGGAAGAGCTGGTCCAAGCTCTCCAAATGTTGCTCAGCCAAGATTTCCGTTGGCACCATGAGTGCTGCTTGGAAACCTGCGGTAAAAGCGGCATACATAGCCAAGGCAGCCACAATCGTTTTTCCACTTCCCACATCCCCCTGTAGCAAGCGACTCATCTGACGGTCACTGGCCATGTCTGCCAAGATGTCCTGCAGGACCTTCTCCTGGGCTTGCGTGAGCGAAAAAGGAAGGTTGGCCTTAGCCTGGGCCAGGAGATCCGGTGAATAGGTCAGAACTTCCCCATCCCCCGGTTTGCCCTGTTCTCTTTTAAGTAACTGCAAAGGCAGTTGGAAATAGAGGAGTTCCTCAAACTTAATCCGCCGAAGGGCTTGTTTGTAAGCTGCTAAATCTGGTGGAAAATGCATATACTCCACTGCTGTAACGCGGTCTAACAGGCGGTAGCGTTCCCGTAATACTTGTGGCACATTCTCTTCCAGTAACTGATGAAGCCCCTCATCGATAACCTGTCGAATCAACTTTACCAGACTAGCCTGAGAAATCCCCTGGGCCACGTGATATACCGGCTGCAGATCCTGGTCAATTTGGGTCAAAAACTTCATACCCGTTAGACTATTTTTAGCCTGGTCCCACTTGCCATAAACCGCAACAGTCGCCCCCATCTGAATCTTATCCACCAAATAGGGTTGGTTAAAAAAGGTGACGCCAATCACAACCTGCTCTTGTTGAATGGATAAACGAACGCGGTTACGCTTATAGCCATAGTACTGAACACTGGCCGGACGGACAACGACACCCGACAAAACAGCCTTCTCTCCATCTTCCAAATCAAAAACGGATTTATGTTTAAAATCTTCATAGCGGAAAGGGAAATACAAGAGCAGGTCTTGTAAGGTTTCAATCCCTAAACGAGCCCACTTCTCAGCCGATTTGGGACCCACTCCCGCTAATACGGTTAAGGGTTGATGCAAATTCATAACTCACCTATTTTCGATAAACACGAGGAATACGATCACTGAGCAAGCAAACAACTTCGTAATTAATGGTCCCCCTGTATTCAGCAACCTGGGTCACATCAATCCTCTCCTGACCACTGCTGCCAATCAAGGTTACTTTCGTTCCAATTGGATAAGCCTCGGGCAAGCGAATGGTTAACTGGTCCATGGAAACCCGACCGACAATCGGACAAAAAACACCATCAACCAGAACTTCAAAATCTTGCATATCACGCGTCCACCCATCCGCATAGCCTAAAGGGAGGGTCCCAATATACTCTTCCTCTTGGCTGACGTAAGTTTTCCCATAGCCCACTCCTTGCTGGGAAGCTATTTTCTTAACATGGACTAGTTCGGATTCCAGGGACAAGGCTGCTTTAATTTCAAAAGGAAGCTCCAAAGTACGCCCACTTGGATTCATACCGTAAATAATATTGCCCAAGCGAACCATGTTCAAAACGGTCTCGGGATGCCAAATGCTGGTTGCTGAATTGGAAGCGTGCACCAAGGCTGGGACCTCCTCCAACTCTTCCAAAAGGTTGATAAAGCGCTGTCCTTGTTCCTCAAAATAACTAGCATCTACCTCATCAGCAGTCGCAAAATGAGTGAAAAGCCCCTCTACTTCAACTCCCTGGGCTTGTAAAGCTCGCTGGGCTTGCTGGATTTCAGTTGCAGAACGGAAACCAATCCGTCCCATGCCAGAGTCAACCTTGAGGTGAACCCGCAAACCTTCTAAACTCTGCCCCATAGACAAGAGTTCCTGCACCCAGTCTAGGCTAGCCACCGTCAAGCAAATATCGTGCTCTTGTGCCAAAGAGACCGCCGCATAAGCTGTCACTCCCAAGACTAGGATCTCTTTGGTGATTCCACTTTCACGTAACTCTAAGGCTTCATCAATATTGGAGACCCCAAAAGCATCTACAATCCCTTGAATATAATGAGAAACCGCCACAGCACCATGACCGTAGGCGTTAGCCTTAACCACTGCCATTTTGAGAGTCTTGTCTGGCAATCGACTGGCAACCTGCCCAATATTATAGGCAATAGCCTCCAAAGAAATTACCGCCTTAGTCGGCCGATGCGGACTCGTTTTCATGACTAACCTCCTCTAAAATAACACTGGCTTGAACAAGAGTTTTAGTGTGACTAATGGAAACCCAGACCTTTCCCGCAAAGGGGGATTTGGAAAAGTAGGGCGCCCCGTCATCCGTATTTAAAATTTCTAAATCTTGAAACCCCAATAGACCTGCCCCAATACCTGTGCCCCAAGCCTTGGCAAAGGCCTCCTTGGCCGACCAGCGACCACCAACATATTCCAATTTCCGTTTGGGACTTAAGCCTTCAAAAACAACTTGCTCTGCTGGGGTTAAAACCTTGCCGACAAATCCTGGCTTTCGCTCCATAACACTCGCAATCGAAGACAAGTTCTCCACATCGATTCCATGTCCAATAATCATATTCTTAACCAATTCCAACATCGAAAGACTCGATTCACTTCAAACAAGGCTAGAAAAAACGACGGTGATTGTTTCCAAGAAACAGATGACCTTGTGGCTTTTGAGATAGGATGGTCAAAGAGTCAGGAATTGACTCTTTGAGTATCTGGATAAGAGAACATGAAATGTTCTCTCAATAAAAGCGAACAATTGTTATTTGCTTCGCAAATCGTATCTGATACCTCAAACAGCCATTTAGCTGTTTGACCAATCAACCACTGCGTCAAAGTGAATTCACTAACTAAAATAGGACCGTTGAGACTTTTGTCACAACCTTGACAACGTTCGTTTTTGAAATGGAAAGAGCATTCGCTAGAAAAAGGAGTGGAGCTTGACTGCCCACACTCCTCTACTTTTAATTCTTACAAACGACGACCATGACAGTTCTTGAATTTTTTACCGGAACCACATGGACAGAGGTCATTCCGACCAACCTTACTTAGATCGATATCACCTGGTAATTCCCTGCCTTCTGCTGCAATATTCCGAGTTGCTGTTGTAGTGATCTTATGCTCTGTACGAGGACGTTCCTGTTGATGAATTTGTGCTTTCATCATTAAGCGGGTCACATCGTACTCCAAGGAAGCAATCATGTCATTAAACATGCGGAAACCTTCAGCCTGATACTCAACAACAGGGTTATTTTGTGCATAACCACGTAGTCCAACCGCATTCCGCAACTGATCCAGGGCGTCGATATGATCGGTCCACTTGTTATCCACAACCCGTAAAATCAAGACTTTCTGGAATTCCTTAACTGCCGCTTCGTCTTGCAACTTGGAAACTTGATCATCATAGACATCCATGGCCAAGTCATACAAGTAATCCACCATCGCCGCATCATTAAGCCCTTCCAAATCTTCTTTCTCGATTTCATCTTCCGGCACAATACAGTAATGGGCAAAATTGTAAAGAGCTTCTAGGCGTTCTTCCTTGGAGGAACGGCTATGATTTTCCACTTGGCGTTGGATGGTCCGACGAATCATCGCGTGGATTTCAGGGGCTAAGTCTCGATCAGCAGAAATCACATCGTACCGTTCCCGGTAGATAATTTCTCGTTGCTCCCGCATCACGTCATCGTATTGCAAGACCTGTTTCCGAGTATCGTAGTTATTCCCTTCAACCCGCTTCTGAGCCGCCTCCACTTGACGCGTCAACATACCAGAACGAATTACGGACTCTTCTTCTGACAGATTCATCCGATCCAAGAGAGCCTTAATCCGCTCAGAACCAAAACGGCGCATCAAATCATCTTCAAGTGATAGGTAGAATTGAGATTCACCTGGATCTCCCTGACGACCGGCACGTCCACGAAGCTGGTTATCAATCCGCCGGCTTTCGTGGCGTTCCGTACCGATAACGCAGAGACCTCCATTTTCACGAACCCCTTCACCCAACTTGATATCGGTTCCCCGACCAGCCATGTTGGTCGCAATTGTAATCGCACCAGGCTGACCAGCATTCATGATGATCTGAGCTTCCTTGTAATGGTTCTTGGCATTCAAGACTTCGTGAGGAACCCCAGCTTCTACCAATTTTTGTGAAAGGTAATCACTGGTATCCACCGATACGGTACCCACAAGAACCGGTTGGCGCTTTTCATAACGCTCTTTAACTTCTTGAACGACAGCCTTGAATTTGGCTTCCAAGCTTGGATACAAGAGGTCTGGATGGTCAATCCGTTGTACAGGACGGTTAGTTGGAATTGGAATAATCCGAATGTTGTAGATTTCACGGAATTCTTCTTCCTCAGTTTTCCCGGTCCCGGTCATCCCAGATAGCTTTTTATACATCCGGAATAGATTTTGATAGGTAATCGAAGCCGATGTTTTACTTTCATCTTGAATCGGAACAGCTTCCTTGGCTTCAATGGCTTGGTGCAAGCCATCAGAGAAGCGTCGACCTTCCATGGTCCGACCGGTAAACTGGTCAACGATCAAAATTTCTTGTTCCGGACTCACGACATAATCGATATCCAAGGTCATGATGTAGTTGGCCCGAAGAGCGTTATCGATAAAGTGAGTCAAGGCCACGTGTTCGATATCATAGAGGTTATCCAACTTGAAGTAGGCTTCGGCCTTGTCGATTCCAGAATCTGAGAGTCCAATGGTCTTGGATGGGACATCAATGATATAGTCCTCCTCCTCCAAGGTTTTCACATAGCGGTCTGCCAAGTAATACAACTGGTTGGTTTCAGATGAGGTTGGTCCAGATACGATCAAAGGCGTCCGCGCCTCATCAATCAAGATAGAGTCAACCTCGTCAACAAGAGCATAATTCAAGCGGCGTTGGACCATGTCCTCTGGACGAGCCACCATGTTATCACGGAGATAATCGAAACCGATTTCCGCATTGGTAGAGTAGGTAATGTCACAGGCGTAGGCTTGACGTTTCTCCATTGGTGACTTGGAAGCCAAGTTAATCCCAACAGACAGACCCAACCAAGAATAAAGCTCCCCCATCTCAGTCGCATCCCGCTCACTCAAGTACTCATTCACTGTAACTACGTGAACTCCTTGGCCAGAAATAGCATTGAGATAAACCGGCATGGTCGCAGTCAGGGTCTTTCCCTCACCGGTACGCATTTCAGGCACGTCACCATGGTGAAGAACAATCCCCCCCATCACCTGTACCTTATAAGGGAAAAGTCCGAGGACCCGTTTAGCACCCTCACGTACAACCGCAAAAGCCTCATACAAGAGATCATCCAAGGATTCACCATCAGCATAGCGATCTTTGAACTCGTCAGTTTTTGCCTTAAGTTCGTCATCCGTTAAAGCAGCCATTTCCTCTTCATAAGAGAAAACACGGTCTGCCATCCGTTCAATTTTCCGAAGTTCCCCTCGGTCGTTTTCAATAATGGATTTTAATAAATTTGCCATTGTTTTCCTTACTTGTTCATTTTTTTCTACTGCCCTTCATTATATCACAATCTAGGCTATCTTGAAAATTTTACCCAAAAATGAAAAAAGGTTCGAACAAATGTCTCGACCTTCCTATTCTCATTAGTGAAATCACTTTGACGCAGTGGTTGATTGGTATTTTCGTTCGCTTTTATTGAGAGAACATTTCATGTTCTCTTATCCAGAAACTCAAAGAGTCAATTTCTGACTCTTTGACCTCCGAAAACTACCTAATCAACTTTGACATGAACTTCGTTCATTTCATCTATAAGCTCTAAAGGCATTCAACATGCCTTTAGACCGGAGGTGGGAGTGAAACGGTTTGAGGATAAACCGTTTCAGCTTACAACATGAAATAAAGACTTGTAACGAACGATTTTTACAATTAAAATCGTTCTGTCCCACTCTCTCTGGTTAAGGGGGTCACCCCCATTTTCATGAAAGTTTTCTAAAAAAATTGCTCCCTGTCTACAATCTTGCCTTTTATTCAGGCCGCTTCAAGGCAAATAGCGCATCTCCTTCTTCTGCAGTCTCTTGGGCCAAGCGGTCCATTTGTGAAAACTCTGCAGGGTTGGTCACAATAATCATGGTCGTTGCTTCCAAGCCGGCTTCCGCAATCACAAGGGGATCAAACTGAGCCAAAACATCTCCTGCTTCAACCTTTTGTCCCTGTTTCACCTTGGCATCAAAGCCTTCTCCCTCTAAGGAAACAGTATCAATCCCAATATGAACCAAGAGCTCTACACCTTGAGCAGTACGCAAACCATAAGCATGCCCCGTTTCAAAGGCAATCGTCACTTCTCCACTAACGGGTGCATAAGCTACATCGGTTACTGGCTTCACGGCATAACCGGTTCCCATTGCGCCACTTGCAAAAACGGGATCATTCACTTCTTCCAAAGGTAAAACTTCGCCTGCCACAGGACTCGCTACAATCATCTCCCCTTGTTCCTCAGCATCCTTATTTGAAAACAAGGAACCAATTCGTTTTTGAAACCACGATTTCTCAGCCATTTTTATCACCTCTGTAAACGTTTTATAACTTGATTTAATGGTATCATCTTTTAGCCAAATGTCAAGCTAGGAAGAGCTTTCTTCTCCTGGCAAAAAACTCACTCGCCACTTGTTTTAGCGAGTGAGTTTTTTAAATCAAAATCCCCTGAAAGTGGTCCCACTCATGTTGGAAAATCTGAGCGGGGAAACCTTCTAAATCCAGCTCCTGGGGCTGAAATTGTTGATCCAGATAAGAGATGCGGAGTTTCCGATGGCGTTTCGTTGGCCGGACTCCATCCAGAGACAAGCATCCTTCCTCCGTCTCATATGGTTCCGATTGACTAAGGATTTTAGGATTGAAGAGGACTAAATCCAGACCTGGAGCCATGCTGATAATCATAGCTTGTTTGGAATGGCCAATCATATTGGCGGCCAAGCCCACGCACCGATCTCGATTCGCGGCCAGAGCAATCCGTAATTGCTCTGCCAAGCCCAAATCCAGAGGAGTGACAGGAGCTGACGGCCGGCTAAGAAATACCTGATCCCGAATAATTTCAGGTGCCATCTTAGGATTCACTCACTTCCTTAGCCAAGACGAAATTACCCAAGGTCGCTGACCCATTGTCAGGCACAGCTGGGGTAACAATGTAATCGTTGAGATCCGGAACTGGAAGGTAACCATTCAACAATTTCTCGAACTGTTGGTGGACGCGTTTCAACATATGTTCTTGAGCCATAACCCCACCCCCAAAGACAATAACTTGTGGACGGAAGGTAACTGTAGCCTGAACAGCTGCCTGTGCAATATAGTAGGCTTGAATATCCCAGACATCTGAGTCCAAACCAATATTTTCTCCGCGAATACCGGTGCGAGCTTCTAGACTTGGGCCAGCTGCCATGCCTTCCAAGCAAGCACCATGGAAAGGGCAGACCCCTTCAAAACCAGCCTCGCGGTCTAAATCATGCACAGCAACCGGAACATGTCCCATTTCAGGATGCCCTTGTCCGCCAATAAATAAACCATCCTGGATAACACCCGCACCAATACCTGTACCAATGGTATAGTAAACCAAATGATTGACTTTATGGTTTCGGGCAACAATTTCACCAAAGGCAGAAGAGTTTACATCGGTGGTCACATAAACTGGAATCTCCAAAGCATCTTTAAACGGAGCCACCAAATCAACATTGGCCCAGTGAGGTTTAGGGGTTGTGGTGATATACCCATAGGTTTCCGAACTATGGGCAATATCCAGTGGCCCAAAGGAACCAATGGCTAGACCTGCCAAGTCAAATTTTGAGAAAAATTCAATGGCTTGGCCAATGGTTTCCTCAGGTGTCGTTGTCGGGAATTGAATTTTTTCCACGACTTCAAAATTACTGTCGCCGACAGCACAGACAAATTTCGTTCCGCCAGCTTCCAAACTAGCATAAAGTTTTTCAGACATGCGAGACCTCCTCGTTTTTTGTGTGATTTTTAGCTTTTTATAACATAGTTAAGGCCGAGACTGAACTGTCTCGGCCCTTTTATTTTAACACTTATTTAGCAGAAAGGCTAAGAACTTCTGAACCTTTTTGGACAGTTTGTCCAGCTTCTACTGGAGAAATTTGTCCGTATTCAGCAGTGTTGGTTACGATAAACATGGTTGTATCTTCAAGTCCTGCTTCAGCGATTGCTGCTGAATCAAAGGTACCCAAGACATCACCTGCTTTCACTTTGGCACCAGATTGAACTTTTTGTTCAAATCCTTTACCAGCCATAGAAACTGTATCGATCCCAACGTGGATCAAGAGTTCAGCACCCTTATCTGTTTTCAAACCATACGCATGTCCAGTTTCAAAAGCAACTGTAACCGTTGCATCTGCTGGAGCATAAACCACACCTTGGCTAGGTTTGATTGCAATACCGCTTCCCATTGCACCACTAGAGAAGACTGGGTCATTTACAGTTTCAAGAGCAACCGTTTCTCCTTCAACTGGAGTTGCTACGGCTTCGTCTTGCAAACCAACCATTTGCGCTGCTTCGACAGCCGCTTCAACTTCTTCGACCTCTTCTTCTTTTTCGTTATAACCGAAAGCATAAGTCAAACCGAATCCAAGACCAGTCGTTGCAAGAACCATGATGATGTATTGCAACAATTGACCGTTAAGGTAAAGGAGAGTTCCTGGGATAATGGTTACACCAAATCCTGTTCCGGCAAGGTTCATGATGGATGCCAACCAACCACCGGCTGCACCGGCAATCAATCCCATTACAAATGGTTTTCCAAAACGAAGGTTAACCCCGAAGATAGCTGGCTCTGTGATACCCAAGCTGGCAGAAAGTGCTGCTGGGAAGGCAAGAGCTTTGAGTTTTTTATCTTTTGTTTTAACACCAACCGCAAGAGTTGCACCCATTTGAGCGGTCATAGCAGCAGTAATGATGGCGTTAAATGGATCACGTCCAGTATTGGCAATCAATTGTGCTTCCAACAAGTTGAAGATGTGGTGAACCCCAGTTACCACAATCAATTGGTGAACGCCACCAAGAATCAATCCTGCGAGACCAAATGGCAAGGCAAGGATTGCAGTTGTTGCTGCAAGTACGATATTTTCAACAGAGTGGAAGATCGGTCCGATGACAAAAAGTCCAAGAACAGACATCACCAAGAAGGTAATGAATGGAACCAACAAGAGATCCAACACATCTGGAACCTTCTTATGCAACCACTTCTCTAATTTTGCACCAAGCAAACCAACAAAGAAGGCTGGAAGAACTGAGTTTTGGTAGCCAACGACTGGGATGAACCCAAAGAACATCAATGGTTCTGCATCACCAGAAGCAACAGCCCAAGCATTTGGAAGAGCTGGGCTAACCATCATCAAGCCCAAGACAATCCCGATAACTGGGTTACCACCGAATACACGGAAAGCAGACCAAGCAATCAAGGCTGGGAAGAAGATGAAGGCAGTATCTGTAAGAACTTGTGTCCACAAGTAGAAATCAGTGCTTGAGAAAGCTTCTGAGGTTGTTCCAAACAAACCTAGTACAGCATCGTTATTGATAGCTCCGCGGATCCCCATGAAGAGACCAGTCGCAACGATAGCTGGCAAGATTGGTACGAATACGTCTCCGAAAGTACGGATAGAACGTTGGAACCAGTTACCTTGTTTAGCAGCTTCAGCTTTCTGCTCACCAGTTGAGCTGGTTGGAAGTCCCAATGCTACGACTTCATCATAAATTTTATTAACGGTACCAGTACCAAAGATGATTTGGTATTGACCGGAGTTAAAGAAGGCTCCTTGAACCTTGTCCAAACTTTCAACAGTTTCCTTATCGATTTTGGACTCGTCTTTGACCATTACCCGTAGGCGGGTCGCACAGTGGGCAACGCTGTTCACGTTTTCCTGTCCACCAAGCGCTTCGATTACGGACTGGGCAATCTGCTTGTTATCCATGTGACAACTCCTTGTTTTGATTTTTTGAAAACGGTTTACACCGTTCTGACAATTGTTATTTTACCACATCTGGCAAATATGTCAATCGTTTTGCAGAAAAAATATTTTTGGCAGGGTAAACCCTTGATTTTTCTTAGGAAAACATTTACTATAAAATAGCAAAAAACTATGGAGGCGCTTTTATGAAATGGACTACAGAAAACCGTTATAAACGCTACGAAGACTGGACAGAAAAGGAACTTCAAGAACTCAAAGACCTCAACGCCCAGTCCCCTTGGCATAACCACTACCACGTTGAGCCAGCCACAGGGCTACTCAACGACCCCAATGGATTTTCTTATTTTGATGGCAAGTGGGTTCTCTTTTATCAGAACTTTCCCTTTGGCGCAGCTCACGGCCTAAAGCAATGGGTGCAACTGGAAAGTGACGACCTTGTAAACTTCAAAGAAACTGGACTAAAAGTCCTTCCCGATACCCCGCTTGACAGCCACGGCGCTTATTCCGGATCTGCCTTTCAGGTAGAGGACAAGCTCTTCTTATTTTATACAGGAAATGTACGCGACGAAAATTGGATTCGCCATCCTAAACAAATTGGTGCCTTCGTTCATAAAGATGGCACTTTGGAAAAAATCGATCAAGTGCTGATTGAACAACCGAGTGATGCGACCGATCACTTCCGTGACCCACAAATCTTCCAATATGGAGGGGAGTTCTATGCCATCGTGGGTGGTCAAGATTTGGAGAAAAAGGGCTTTGTCCGCCTCTACAAGGCTGAGGACAAGGACATCCGCAACTGGACTGAGGTGGGCGACTTAGATTTTGCCAACGACCGCACAGCTTATATGATGGAATGTCCCAACCTAGTCTTTATCGACCAACAACCGGTGCTTCTCTACTGCCCACAAGGCTTGGATAAAAACGTTTTTGACTACCAGAACATCTATCCAAACCTCTATAAAATCGGTCAATCGTTTGACAGTACCACAGCAAAAATGGTTGATGTTGGATCCCTCATGCAATTCGACTATGGATTTGAAACCTACGCTACTCAAGGATTCAATGCCCCAGATGGAACAGCCTATGCCATCTCTTGGATGGGCTTGCCAGACGTTAGCTACCCATCAGATGCCTTTGAACACCAAGGCTGCATGTCTCTCGTTAAAAAGCTAAGCCTCAAAGACGGTAAACTCTACCAAGAGCCAGTTGAAGCCATGAAGGAGCTTCGCCAAGCTCAAGAAGCTTGGGCGGATCGTGTTGACACTGACAACAGCTATGAGTTAGAACTCACTGTTCCCGCCGGGCAAGATGCCAACCTGGTACTCTTTGCGAATGCAGACAAAAAAGGACTTGACATTCAGATTGACCGTGAAGCTGGTCGTTTGACCGTCGATCGCTCCGGTTTGGCACATCGCTTCGATCTAGAACATGGGGAAAGTCGAGATTTGGAACTCCCAGAAGGAGACACAAAACTTCAACTCTTTATCGACCAATCAACCTTTGAAATCTTTATCAACGGTGGAGAATTTGTTCTATCCGGTCGGGCCTTCCCAGGTCAAGACCAAACAGGCTGCTATCTAACAAAAGGACAAGTAACTGGGCACTACTATCCACTCTCGTTCAATGGCCGTTAAACTAACAGATGTCGCCGAACATGCCGGCGTTAGCCCCACTACTGTCTCTCGTGTCATCAACCGCAAAGGTTACCTGTCACAGAAAACCATTGATAAGGTCACCAAAAGCATGCGGGAACTCGGCTATAAGCCCAATAATATGGCCCGCAGCCTGCAAGGAAAATCTGCCAAATTAGTCGGCCTGATTTTCCCCAAGCTAGGCCATGTATTCTATGCTGAGTTAATCGATGCCCTTGAAGCAGAGCTCTTCAAACACGGCTATAAAACCATCATCTGTAATAGTCAAGGAGAACCAGACAAGGAAAAGGAATACTTGGAAATGCTAGAAGCCAACCAAGTAGATGGCATTATTTCTTCCAGCCACAACTTAGGTATTAACGACTACGACCGTGTATCCGCCCCTATCGTCGCCTTTGACCGCAACCTCTCCCCAGACATCCCTGTCGTCGCATCTGACAACTATAGTGGCGGCGAAATCGCCGCCAACTACCTCCTCAAAACCGGAGCTAATAACATTCTTATGCTGACAGGAAATGATGACTCCAACTCTCCCACCAGCCTCCGACACGCCGGCTTTGCCAGCGTACTCCCTCAGGCACCCATTGTCAATCTTCCATCCCACTACAGCACCCAACGCAAGGAGATGGAAATTCGACAAATCCTCAGAGATCACCGACCGGATGGTATCTTTGCTTCGGATGACCTAACCGCAATCCAAGTCCAAAACATTGCCCAAAGCATGAACCTAGACTTAGAGGTCGTCGGTTATGATGGCACCCACTATATTGAACACTACCACCCACAATTAACCACTATTAAACAGCCCATTTCTGAAATGGCTGAGTTGATGGTCGAGATTCTATTAAAACGGATCAAAGGACAGACACTTGATCACAGTGGCTATATTCTCCCTGTCAGCTTACTCGCGAGTCCTCGCAATTAGACTTAATCCTAGGTATTTACCTAGGATTTTTTTGCAACACTCATTAAATTTCAAAATCTGACGTTGTCAAGCCTCTTCGGTGAACTTCAGTTCTACCACCATCGGCTTTCCTAGTCATTTTTTTGAAATTTTTCGAGTATTCCGATTTTTAAGTTTGTCCAGTATAACCTCTTTTCAAAAAGGAATAGATTCTTGAAGTAAAGCGCTTACTATGGTAAAATGAATTCAGAAAACATTTGGGGTGCTGAGGCTGAGATCTTCTTTCATGATTCATCCAACTAGATAAATCATAGAAAGAAGAGACCCATGGAACCTGACACAGTTAATACTGGCGTAGGGAAATGTTGCTAACCTTTTTGGAAAGCTTTCCATGACTTCATCACTCCTTCGCACTTGCTGAAAGGAGTTTTTTATGTCCAAAAATTTATCCGTCTTAACAGAAGCAGCAATCTTTGCTGCCCTGGCTATGGCCCTCTCCATGCTACCAGATTTTGCATCCTGGTTTACCCCTTCCTTTGGTACCATCCCCCTACTTCTATTTTCTCTCAGACGAGGATTGAAACCAGGCTTACTAGCTGGACTCAGCTGGGGACTCTTGCATTTTCTTCTTTCAAGGGTTTATTATCTAAGTCTTCCCCAAGTATTCATTGAATATGTTTTAGCCTTTCTCGTTATGGGACTGGCCGGTTTCTTTGCCCCTTCCTTTAAGGCCGCTCTTAAAAAAGGCCACAAGAGCCAGGCTATCAAAATAGCCACTCTAGCTGCTTTCACGGCTATTTTGGTTCGTTACCTCTTTCATTTTTGGGCAGGAATTCTATTCTGGTCTGATTATGCACCTGAAGGAATGTCCCCCATCATCTACTCACTCAGTGTAAATGGAACAGCTGGACTGCTAACCCTCGCTTTTAGCCTCCTCGTTATCCTTCCTCTTGTACACTTACAACCCCGGTTTTTCTTAACAGATTAGAAGGTTCACACATGACATCCGAGATTTCCGACTACTGGGCTGCTTTTTGTTCCAAGAAAAAGCTCCCTCCTCAAACCAAATTCCAAGCTTGGAGTTTTGGAGATAGTCCTAAACTAGCCGATGAACTAGCTGATTTGGTTAAAATCGGAAAAAAGACGGCCACTACATCCGCACTTGATCTCTATGGAAAGGACGACCCTTTACCTCAAATTGGGGAATACAATGTTATCCTTGATGGCTCCCAAGAACCCGTTTGCATCACCCAAACAAAGGAAGTCCTCCTCATCCCCTACAAGGAAATCACTCCCGACCAAGCCCGCATGGAAGGAGAAGGTGACCTAAGTTATGCCTACTGGAGAAAGGTTCACGATGCTTTCTTTAAGCCCTATTTCCAAGAAGCAGGCATAGAATTCCGGGATGATGCGATGATGGTTTTTGAAATCTTTGAACGTATAGATTAAATTTCTTTTTCCATTTTTCAACTTAGGCTTGTATACTCTTAAAACCCATCCAGACAACTCGTTCTGGATGGGTTTTAAATTCTCATGAAATCTATTGGATAACATACTACTGATGAAACTAGTTGAGCCGTTTCATATACTCTTTTAGTTTATCTTTTATTACTGTGTTAGCTCGTCTTGCCGTACTTCAGTACTGTCTACGACTCGCTGCCTTGTACTAAAAGCAAACTAAAAGACTATAATATCCACGTCTTATCTCCTTTCATCTTTCTTACTCCTCCCCCACTTTAGCTCCACTAAGATAAATCCCAGCCAGATCAAAACCATAATTAGATATCCTAAACGAAAACCATCCAGAAATTGGGCAAGGCTCCAAAGAAGTAGTAAGATATCCACAAATGAAACCTTTCTAAAAAGGTTCCGGTATTTCCTGTAGACAACTATTTCTATCACTAAAAACAATAATAAAAAGTATAAAGCCATAGCATAACTCCATTTTCAGACTTACAAGATAGGGGGCTTTTCTACTCCCTCCAACTATTTTCGGAATGTCTCGAAAAAACGAAATCTATTTTCTCAGTTTTACTCGTCTTCAACTCCTTGTAAAAGTTTCCAAAATGTTTCCTTTAATAGAGCTAAAAAACAAACTAAAGCCACCGTATTTATCCCCAATCCAAGAGGAGATTCAAGATATTTACGATTAACCCAGACACATGTTTTTTCATAAGCTCCTCACTTTCTTATAAGTGAACCTAAAATTGATCGTACAGTGATTTTTTAGGATCTACGGCACTTTGCTAGTTTCATTTTACTACCTATGCACGGTTTTCAAACAACAAAGTCCCAAAATGTCATCCAAGCGTCCTGAATGGTAAAAATTTGAAAACATAAAGCATCGTGTATTTGATTGTATAAATAAGTTTCAGCCATTCATCACTGAAATTGCCATAAAAAGTCGGGAGCTGTTCCCGACTTTCACAAATCCTTAATGAAAAAAGTTTCCCAAGGAGGCCAGCCCCCTGGCTTTCTCCTCTTCCACCTTGGCAATAAAAACAACTTTCTTATAGAACTCCGCCAAATCCGGGCTAAGTCCCTCCTCCCCAATCTTCCGGAGAGATAAAAGGCGAATTTCTTCAACCATGGTTAGAAAACGATCTTTCCATTTTCTATTAGAAACAATTAAGTCTTGCTTATACGCGAGCAGGATCTTCCGCTCGTCTGGTCGCAAGCTTGAACTCAATAAGAGATTGTAATAGTACTCCAACAATTCTTCTTCCTTCATTTAAGGTCTACCTCCTGACCAATATCCATCAGCCATCGATGATCCCCAACCATTTACGACCGCATCTTTGGTTGCTTCAAACGGCGACTTGGTTACAATATAGCTCCACTGTCCATTGGGAAAGTGACAAGAATAGCCATTGGCACCTGCCATCACAAATTTACAGGTACCGGCTGTCCCTGCAAATAGGGGTTGCAATTCAGATAAAGAAAGTGAATCTGTTTTCAACCTTTACCTCAAATCTGCCCTTGAGTATAGCACAGCTTTCTTCCTTTCAAACCCAAAAGTCCAAAAATGTCGTCAAAACATCCTGAATGGTAAACACTTGAAAACATAGACCATAAATATTATCAGCAAAAAATTTCGGTATAGCATTCTCTTATTTAGCTGAGTTATAGTCTTTTATTTGAAAATAACACAGTAAAAAAGCGCAAAAAAACACTATCTGTGTTATACTTAAGGTGAACATATTTAAAAATGTCTTAAGGATGTTGCCGCATCCCTAATGCTCTTGCTGCTTCATAAGTTTGATGTGTTTTCAAAAGTTTGTAGACAATTCTTAGTATCTTATGAGCACAAGCGATAACAGCCTTCATCTTACTTCCTCTTTGGGAAACTCGATTGTATAAAGATGAGAAAGCTGGATCTTTGGAGTGTCCTGCTATCATACCCGAGATCGTTAAGGCATGTTTTAAGTATTTATTTCCTTGCGTTATTCGCGAGGATTTTTTAATACCAGCACTTTCATAGGAACCTGGACATAGACCAGCCCATGAGGCTAGGTGTCCATCTGTTGGAAAAGCATCTACATCAGGACCAATTTCCGCTAAAATAACAGCTGCTCCATTTTCACTTATCCCAGGTACAGTCATTAATAATTGATATTCTTCGGGGAAGTGTTTATTTATATAGGATTTAATATGCTTATCCAAATCCTCAATGAGACTCTGTATCATGCGATATTGTATTAGACTTTGTGACATGAGAAAACAGTCCTCGCTAGAGAGTTTTCCATTCATGGCTTCAACCAAGTCTATAGCTTGAGCTTTGACACGGCCGTGCATACAAGCTCTAACACTCTCTTCATCAATGACTTCTCCGTTTATGAATAATTCCAGTAAAGCCTGACCGGTTTTTGAAAATATGTCAGAAAGAAAGCTTGTTAATTTAATATTGGATCTCTGAAGAAGATTATGAATCTCATTTTTAATCTGAGTAAGGCTCTCTTTATAGGAGCGATATCTTCGAGTTAGTAGGCGAAGCTCCATAACTTCAGGAGTGGGTAAATAGGATGATTCAATTAAACCACAGCGGCCCAGTTGTGCTAACCATTCGGCATCTTTCATATCTGTTTTCCGGCCCGGAACATTTTTGACTCGCTGTGGATGTGCCAAGGAGAATTCCAAACTAGATTCAGAAAAAATATTAAAGACAGGAATCCAGTATTGTCCAGTACTTTCCAAAAAGACATGCGTTACTCCGTGATTGAGCATCCAATCCAAAGCCC
>NZ_JADPMS010000023.1:0-32367 GCF_015686645.1 Streptococcus sp. NLN76
CACGCATACGCTCAAGGCCTTGACACAAAATCCCCTTCTCTTTGCTTCACAACTAGGCTCAGCAGGCATCAATCTGCCAAATAAATTGTCCTATTTTTAGAAAAATGGTTGACAAATGGTAGAAAAATCTTGAGGAAGATTTTGAGCTTGCTGATAAAACTTTTGAAGAAAGTTTCAATGAAGTACGGCAAGACGAGCTAACACAGTAATAAAAGATAAACTAAAAGAGTATATAAGCGTCTAAATCCTTGGAATCTCACTAGTATTTTGATATAGTTAATCTATAGAAAAAATATATTTTAAATAGCAAAATTGCAAATAGAAACAAGGAGGTGACTGGAATGCGCTTAGAAAATTTAACAGGCCATCCCATTCACTTATGGAATGGATCCATAGATGAATATGTTTATACCCTAGAGGAAAGTGAGGTGTTTGCTCCCTTAAGATGTGGTACTTATCGCAATACGATTGGTGAATATAATGGTGTTGAAATTATAAAAATGGAGTATCATCTAAATGTTCCGCTTAGCTTGCTGAAAAAAATAAAGGAATCCTGTGATGGAATTGTCGTCAGTCGCATCGTTGCAGAGCAACTGGCGGAATTTGGCTATAATGGTGACATCTATATGATAGGCAATAAAAAACGAAATGAAGATGGTCGTGTCATTGGCTGTTATGGATTAGCGAAATATAATTAAAGAGCTTGGGCCTGGCCCAAGCTCTTTTAGAGTGTCTTTCGTTTTTGTGCAGTTTTGGTGATGGTTACTTCAACGGCTGGGTCTAAGGCCGATAGGGTATCCATGATTTCCTTGTCCTGGATATTGTCGTCGAATTCCACATCGTATTCGAGAATGATTCGCTCTCCCTTTTTTTGAGATTTTAGGGAAATTAATTGACTAGAGCTGTGATGCTGGGGGAAGTTTTTTTCAAAAAGGTCCCTATAATCGTAGCTACGGGGGAGGGTAATTTGCAGGAATCGTTTACTCCGACTAACCTTGGTAAAAGCTGAGTTCTCCAAAGCAAAGAGGACTGCGCAGATTAAAATCGTAAAACAGAGAGCTAGGAGTAGGTAGCCCATTCCAGTTGCTAGCCCAATTGCAGTTGCCGTAAAAATAAGGAGGAGCTCTTTGGAGCTTGCAGCAGCAGAACGGAAGCGTATCAGGCTAAAGGTACCGGCAACCGCAACCCCAGCTCCTAGATTTCCATTGACCATGAAAATAATCATAGCAATCAAAGTTGGGAGTAAGGTCAGGGTCATTACAAATTCCTTGGTGTAGAAGGTACGGTACTTGTAGGCTGCGGCTAAGATGATTCCAAGGATTAGACTGACCAATAGACTGGAGCTAAGGGAGAAGATATCGACATTTACAACTCCGGTTGAGGAAGTAAAGACGCTATTAAATAGTGTTTCTTGCAAGACTGATTTCCTCCTTCGTTAGATTGTTAGCCAGACGATAAGCGGTTCCGTATTTGGAAAAGGATTCCTGTACAATTCCGTATTTTTCCAAGCATTGAAGCAACCATTCTGGGCATTCACCGGGAACCTTCACTTCCATGATGGCCTTTGAAGGGTCTAGCAAATCGTTTCCGAATTTACCAGCGGATAGGGAAATGTCCCAATCTCGGTAAAGGAGATTTTGGTCAATGGTGATGCGGATGTCCGCTCCGTTTTTGCCACGGAAAGACATGCGGTCATAGTAGATGTACATTTTGGGCTGGATGTGACCGTGGCGTTTGCGGATGGTTGTTAAATCGGACTGGACTTGATCGTCAATGAGTGAATCTTGGAAGCCGTCAATCAGGGACATCCCTGTAGTCACATAGCTTGTAATGGCATTGGCGTTGGATGTCAGACGATTTTTGTAGCCGACGCTATCGATTTTCTTTTTGACCTCTAGAAAAGCTTTACTGCTAGCCTTGGGTTCTAAGTCGTACAGACGCATGCGAACTTTTTCACGCGCATTTTTTTTGGCGATGGAATCTTGGATCAGGTCAAAGTTTTCAGTATCAAAGTAAATGTTGGTGATGGTAGAAGTTGCGTAGGCGTCCGCTTCGATGTAATCCCCTAAGTCTTCCAGCAACTGTGGTAGCACCTCTTTCTCAATAATGTATTTGGTTTCAATCCTTTTGAATTGCTTCTGAATAATCTTGGTTCCCATGGATATTCCCTTTCAATTTTTTTCTGAAAATAGAATAACCAGTCAGACTTAAAGCAAACTGAAGGAAAGGTTAAAGAAAGCTAAAAGGAATTTCTTCGAGCCCTTGAGGGGTCACTTGATAGAGCTTGTCGCAAACTTGAGAGAGGAATCGGCGGTTGTGGGAGACGCAAATCAGTCCTCCGGGATATTGTTGAAAGAGCTGGCGAACTTCCGGTTGAGAGGTTGGGGAGAAGTTCCGGCTGGATTCGTCAAGGATGAGGAAATTTGTTTCCTCTAAGACCATCTTAGCTAGCAAGGCCTTGGCCTGTTGACCGCCTGATAAATGTTTGATGGCTTGATGCACTTCATCACGACTAAACTGGAGATTGGCAAGGTAGGTCTGGGCCTGTCCTGCTTGCTGAATTTGGAGGAATTCAAGCGGGCTGCTTTCCGGATCAAGGAAGCGACTATAATCTTGAGGCATATAGCCTAAAAGCAGATCCGATTGCTTTTGCAGTTTATGGTAGATTTGGCTTAGCAAGGTACTTTTGCCAACCCCGTTAGCACCGATTAAGCCAATCTTTTCTTGACCTCGAATCTGTAAGTTGATACTGGGGAACTCTTCTATGAAGTTACTTCTCTTGTGACCAATCTAGCTGGTGGTGCTAGCGAAGAATGTTTTCAACTTTACCGAAAACGAGGACAGTCTGAAAAATTCATAATAGAGATGAAGTCTGGATTTTTTGGGGATAAGACAGATAGTTCAACTCTAATCAAGAATGAAGTTCGTATGATGATTTCTTGATTGGCCTATAATCTTTCCTTATTTATGAAGCATTTAGCTAGTGGGTCTGTGAAGAATTTGACGATGAAACGTTTTCGGAAACTGTTTGTGAATATAGCTGGAAATGCGTCAAAAGTGCTAGAAAACAAATTCTAAAACTGTCTAATCTCTATTCTCTGAAGGATGAGTTTCAGGCTCTCTTTGAGCGAATTTCCAGACTAGATTTCTCACTCCCCGTTCTCTATGCAGTAAGGGATACCAGTCCCCCTTTGTTAGGAAATTAGGATACCGAATCAAATAGAATACATTTTTAAAAATCGAGAGTCGCACCAAGGGCGGAGTCTACCCTTTTTTAGGGTGGTAAGGCAGCAGACCCATCTTTATTTATAGAAAAGCTTGATCGTTCATAAAAATCATCAGAATTGCAGTTGTTTATTGCTTGTTTCTGATGATTTTTTTGATAGTTACGCAAAGATATTCAGGGTATGAATAATTCGGGAACCATTTCCTTCCTCGCCGATAATGGCCATTTTGTCACCGGCTTCAAGGCTAAAGGTGAGATTGGATACAGGTGTCAGAAGATTTTTTTGTTTGGGTTAGGGTTAATTCCTGAACTTGAAGTAGCAGAGGGTCCTCCTTCGTTTGAAAAAAGCACACTACCTTATCTAGTAGTGTGCAGTGTCCATGTCAAAAAGACCACTATTGAATAGGGGATTGGACAGATAGAACAAGTAAACTACTAAATAAGATAAGATTTAGTGACATTTACTTGTTCATATCCATGGGCAATCACCTCGCTTGTTTTCTTGACTCAAAGGATATCATAGGGAAGTGGGGAAGTCAAGAGGGTGTTGGAAAAAAGATTTGATTGACAGAGGGTGTTGGAAAAAAGATTTGGATCTAGATCTATTCATTCTAGGATAAAGTTATTTTGATTCAAAAATGGTGATAGAAGTGAAGGTAGGTTGTTGTTTATAGATAGATCACGAATCAAGTAGTACTAGTTTGTAGAAATGTTTCCTGTATTACAAAAAGTTACAGGAGCAACACAGTTCTTTTAAGAAGGGATTTTCGGTCTTTTTTTAATAGAAAATTATGATAAGATAGAATCATCAAGTAAGAAAGAGAATACATTTAACATGAAATTAAACAAAAAAATTATGTTGGCATCCAGCTTGCTTCTTTCAGTATTTGCTGGAAATAACGATGCTCAGGCAACGGAGCAAGATGGAAACTGGACACCTCGTACAACTGAACAAATTCGTGATAACCTCGTTCGTGAAAACGATACCTTGGCTTACACTGTTCAATATGGAGATACACTTGGACAAATTGCTGAAGCAATGGGTGTTGACATGGCCGTCTTGGCTCGTTTGAACCAAATCGAAAATGTCAATGTCATCCAACCAGGTATGTTGCTTCGCGTAACCATTGATGCCAACAATCAACCGTTGACATTTGAAGTTATCAATCCTCAAGTGGAAGGCCCAGCATCTCATGTTGCGAGCGTGGACTTGACTTCACAAGAAATCTATACCCAAGATCAAGTCATCCCAATGTCCCAAACAACAGCCACAATCGTTGAAGAAGACAAGGGACCGACTTATATGGCAGTACAACCTCCTGCAGCTAATCCAGCTGTAGAAGCAGCTAGTGCTCCTGCAGCTCCGCAATTGGTTGCTACTAGTACTGTAGCTCAAGAGGCTGGACAAGAAGTATCACAGGCTGCACTTGAAACACCAGCTCAACCAGCTGCAGAAGCTCCAGTAGCTCCAGCTCCTGAAGTAGCTGCTCCAACTCAACCAGCTGAGCAAGCGCAAACTCCTGCACCTGCGCAACCTGCAGCTCCAGCTACTGAAGAACTCTTGGCTGATGAGCTTCATGATCACGATCATGACCATGCTGAAGAAGCTCCTCAACCAGCTGAGCAACCTGCAACACCTGCTCCAGCTCCAGTTGAAGAGCCAGCAGCTCCGGCCCCTGCACAAACAGCTCAAACTTCTACACCGGTTGACACTTCAGGTCTTCAACCAGTTGCAGCTAACTTCATGCAGGATATTGCGAATCAATTTGGAATCACTGATTATTCTAAATACCGTGCAGGTGACCAAGATCACGGGCTTGGACTCGCGGTAGATGCAATGGTCTACAATGATACCGCTCTTGGTAACCAGGTTGCCCAATATGCTGTAGATAACATCAACAATGCCAATATTTCTTACATCATTTGGCAACAACGTTTCTATGCACCAGTGAATAATATCTATGGTCCAGCCAACACTTGGAACTTGATGCCAGACCGTGGTGGTGTAACAGCTAACCACTATGATCACGTACATATTTCCTTCAACGGTTAAGATAAGGAATAATGCAGCCAGCCTAAGCTGGCTGCTTTTTTGGAGGTTTCATGGCTAATTTAAAGGATATTTATTCGGAAGAAAAGTTGCAAGAGATTGTGACTGTGTTTGCTTCGGTAGAGTCTACATTTCCGAAAGCCGAGTTTCTGGCTGCTGTTGGTAAAGAAGGCTGGGACTCTTTGAGTTTACGTCAGCGTCATGAGCGGTTGGCGCGTGCTCTGGTAGATAGCTTAAATCGCCCTTTTGAAGCAGTGGCGCCTTTTCTTCAAGAGGTGGGAGCTCGCGTTCAAGGTTTCTCATGGTTGTTTTTACCAGATGTGGTGGCTTTATATGGATTAGAGAATGTTCAAGATTCGATGGAGACGCTTGCGATTTTAACCGAGTCTTCCTCGGCGGAGTTTGCTATTCGACCATTTCTAGCTCAGAATTTTCCCCAGACTTTTGAGCAAATGAAGTCTTGGTCAGTGTCTGAGAATGAGCACCATCGGCGCTTGGCTAGTGAGGGTTTACGGCCTAATCTTCCTTGGGGGAAGAAGATTCCCGGATTGGAGGTGCATCGGTTGAAGATTTGGGAGCTTTTGGAGGAATTAAAAGGGGACGGTTCCCTCTATGTTCGAAAGTCTGTGGCTAATCACTTGAATGATTGGACCCGGACCCATCCAGAAGAGGTGCTGGATTTACTGGAGTCCTGGCAGGGGACGGGGCCTGAGACAGATTGGATCATTAAGCGGGCTGCGAGGAATCTACTCAAGGCCGGGCAGCACCGGGCACTGGCTCTTTTTGGCTACAGGAGTCGCGAGGATGTGGAACAGGTCTTTTGGTCTTTTCCTCAAAAAATAAAAAAGGGCGATCGGATGGTAGTGGATTATAAGGTCAGGGTGGGGCAGGCAGGGCCCCTCCGCTTGGAGTTGCAGATTGACTTTGTCAAAGCGACTGGGAAGCAGTCGACTAAAATCTTTATGCTCAGAGATCGAGAGGCGGCAGAAATCGAAGGTCAGTGGCGCTACGACTGGCTGGATAAGACCACGCGACGGCATGCGAATGGGCCCCACGAACTGTGTCTTCTCTTAAATGGACAAATTCTAGCAGAGGGCGTTCTTGAGGTCACTGGTTTTGGTGATAAGGAATTGTGATGGTCGTCTTCAAGGATGGCGATTGGTCAAAATAGGGGGTCTGTGGTAGGATGGTACTATTGAAATCATGAAAGTGAGAGATAACAATGGATAAAATTGAAATTTTTGAGAACGATACCATTATTCAAGAGTATTTTGAAAAGCTGAAAGTTTTGGTTTCCAAAAAATCGATTTTTGCCCAACAAATTGGTCTGTTGGAGGTCGCCACACTTCTTCGGGACTATTTTCATGAGGCGGGAGCCGACGAGGTTGTGCTGGATTCTTCCTATGCGGCTCCCTTTGTCATGGCTCAATTTTTGTCGAATCGACCAGATGCTAAGACCTTGATTTTTTACAATCATTACGATACGGTCCCTGCGGACGGGGATCAGATCTGGACCGGGCAGCCGTTTGAGGTCAGCGTGCGCGATGGTTACCTGTATGGTCGGGGGGTCGATGATGATAAGGGCCATATTACAGCCCGCCTATCGGCCCTCAAAAAGTACCAGGCCGAGTCTGGTGGGGACCTTCCTGTCAATGTCATTTTTATTGTGGAAGGTGCAGAGGAATCCGCTTCTGTCGATTTGAATTTGTATTTAAAAAAATACCAAGAGCAGTTAGTAGGGGCAGATTTGCTGGTCTGGGAGCAAGGGCATCGAAACAGCAAGCACCAGTTGGAGATAGCGGGTGGTAATAAAGGAATTGTGACCTTTGATTTGTATGTATCCTCGGCTGCCCTGGACATCCACTCTTCTTTCGGTGGGGTGATTGATTCGGCGTCTTGGTATCTCATTTCAGCTCTAAATTCTATGAGGGCAGTGGATGGTCGGATTCTGGTCGAGGGAATTTACGATCAGGTGCAAGAACCTAACGAACGAGAGCTAGCTTTGGTGGAATCCCATGCTTTGGCGAGTCCAGAATCCTTTAAGGAAATCTATGGCTTGACCCTGCCATCTCTAGTGGAGGATCGCCGCGCATTCCTCAAACGTCTGTACTTTGAACCTTCCATTACCATTGAAGGACTATCCACAGGCTATTTGGGGCAAGGTGTGAAAACCATTATCCCAGCAGAGGCTCAAGCCAAGATGGAGGTCCGTCTGGTTCCAGGATTAGACCCTGATGATGTTTTGGAAAAGATTCGTCAACACTTGGCCAAACACGGATTTGAACAAGTCCAGGTGGCATTCACCTTGGGAGAGAAGAGTTACCGGAGTGACATGTCGGCTCCTTCCATTTTAAAAGTGATTGCCCTGGCAGAGCAGTTGACACCAGAGGGTGTGGCTGTGCTACCGACATCCCCGGGAACTGGGCCCATGCATACGGTCTTTGAGGCTCTGGGAGTCCCGATTGCAGGCTTTGGCCTAGGTCATGCCAATAGCCGCGACCATGCAGGAGACGAAAACGTCAGCATTGCAGATTATGTCAGTCACGTGGAGCTGGTACAGGCTTTAATCGCTAGTTATGAATAAGACCATGGCGGCCGTTGGCCGCCTTTTTGGAGGAAAGATGATACGAGAAGCAAGTGCCGAGGATTTGGATAAGATTTTAGCCATTTGGCTGGCAACCAATTTGGAGGCTCACGAATTTGTGGAGGCGTCCTATTGGCAGAACCAGCTTTTACAGGTTGCCCAAGCCATGGATACGGCAGAGGTCTATGTGGCTGAGGATTTTGGTTTTATTCAGGGCTTTATTGGTCTCCAAGGTTCCTACATCGCAGGTCTTTTTGTTGCCCAGGAATTTCAGGGACAAGGGGTGGGGACTCAGCTCTTAACCTTCGCAAAGGAGAAACAGTCGCCTTTAACCCTCTCCATTTTTGAAAAAAATAAAAAAGCAATTGCCTTCTATGAAAAGCAGGGATTCCGAGTGGAGAAAAGGGAGATCGATGCTGCGACGGGGGAGGAACAATTCTGGATGACTTCTGAGGCCGCTCACTAAAGAGGGGTTGAGTCCTAGAGCATCAAATATACGCTTTTAGTTTAGCTTTTGTTCCTATGTTAGCTCGTCTTGCCGATAAAACTTTCTTCGAAAGTTTTATCGGCAAGCTGCCTTGTACTGAAAGAGTATACAAGGAACAAACTGGTTTCTCACACTTTGTTTGTATGGAGTGATGAGCTGAAGGATGTCTAGGAATCCGCTGCTTTTGAGGTCGGTGTTTTTAAGTGGCGAGCTGTTTGAAAAATACAAGGGGCAATACCAGTATTTAGAACAGTAGTCATTTTTTTAGAAAGACACAGATGGAAAAAGTGGTATAATAGGTTGCATTGGAGGTAAAGTTAGATGAAAACAGCAGTTTATCAAAAACCTGGACAGGTTGGCCTTGTTGAGGTCGACCGTCCTCAGATTCAAGATAGTCAAGATGCAATCATTCGGATTGTTCGGACTTGCGTCTGTGGTTCAGACCTCTGGCGTTATCGCGATGAAAATATGGAGTCTGGAGCTATGAATTCTGGTCATGAGGCAATTGGGATTGTGGAAGAAGTTGGTTCCGACATTACAACAGTCAAACCAGGTGACTTTGTCATTGCTCCCTTTACTCATGGTTGTGGAGAATGTGATGCTTGTCGGGCAGGTTTTGATGGAACCTGTGATAACCACATCGGCAATAACTGGTCTGGTGGAGTTCAAGCGGAATACATACGTTTCCACTTTGCCAACTGGGCCTTGATTAAAATTCCAGGTCAGCCATCGGATTACTCTGAAGGAATGCTGAAGTCCTTGTTGAGTTTGGCGGACGTCATGCCGACAGGATACCATGCGGCGCGTGTGGCAGATGTGAAGCCTGGTGATAAGGTTGTTGTTATTGGTGATGGAGCTGTTGGGCAGTGTGCGGTTATTGCAGCGAAGATGCGGGGAGCTTCCCAAATTATCATGATGAGCCGACATGCGGATCGCCAAGCCTTAGCTCTTGAGTTTGGAGCGACTGCTGTCGTAGCCGAACGTGGGCAAGAAGGAATTGCTAAAGTCCGTGAAATTCTTGGTGGCGGAGCGGATGCTGCGTTGGAGTGTGTGGGGACAGAGGCTTCTATTGATCAAGCCTTGGGAGTGCTTCACAATGGTGGTCGTATCGGTTTTGTCGGTGTGCCGCATTATAATAACCATGCTTTGGGATCAACCTTTGCGCAGAATATCACCATCGGTGGTGGTTCCGCATCGGTTACTACTTATGATAAACAAGTTCTTTTGAAAGCTGTCTTGGATGGTGACATTAATCCTGGTAAAGTCTTTACAACTTCCTATGCCTTGGAAGAGATTGATCAGGCTTACCAAGACATGGATCAACGGAAGTCTATCAAATCCATGTTGATCCTCGATTAATCTTACCTTTTGCCAGGTCAATCTGGACTATGAAAGCTCGTAGGAAACACAGGGGAGGACCTCTGTGTTTTTTCTTAGAAGAGAGTGCCTGCCTTGAATTTTAGAGGTTCATCCATTAAAATAGAACAAAAGAAGTCGTACTCGAAATGATTCGAAATTGAAGAAGTGACCCATTGTAAGCAAAACAAAGGGCTTGTTGAAGCGAGAAAAAGCTTTCAGATTTTGAATAGTATTGAGTATGAGAGTTATAGTCTTTTAGTTTGCTTTTAGTACAAGGTAGCGAGGCGCAGGCAGTACTAAAGTACGGCAAGACGAGCTAACACAGTAATAAAAGATAAACTAAAAGAGTATATTAGACCTTCTCAGGTTCCTGTAAAGGAGTATTTCTGAGTAGAGGTTTAGAGTTAGCGTTTAGTTATAAAGGAGATACCATGGATTTTTATCAAGTAATTGCACCTTTTGAATTGGTGCTCACAAAGGATGTTGAGGAGCGGATCGAATCGGGCGAAGAGCTGGTTCTTTTTGTTGGTCGGGCTACGTGTCCTTACTCTCGGTTATTTGCGCCCAAGTTGGCTCAGGTTCAAGCGGAGTTAGGCTTAGAAGTGGCTTTTTTGGATAGCGAGAATCCGGAAGATTTGGGAGCCCTTCAAGTCTTTCGCGCTCAGTATCAGATTGTTACTGTGCCTGGTCTCCTCGTAGCCAAGGACAAGCAGGTTCGGGTGGTCTGTGATTCATCCTTGTCACCAGAAGAAATTAAGGCTTTTATTGCCCAGGGAAAGTGAGAGAAGTCGATGCGAACTGTTAGTGTGTTGATACCGGTTTATAACGCTGAACAGTATCTTCGGGAGTGTGTCGACAGTGTCTTGAACCAATCGTATCAAGATTTGGAAATCATTCTGATTAATGACGGGTCTACCGATTCATCTGGTCTGCTGATTGAGCAGTTGAAGTTGCAGGATTCCCGTGTTAAGGTTTTCCATAAATCTCACAAGGAAGGGATCGGGGCTGCGCGAAACACAGCCTTGGATATGGCAAGAGGGGACTATGTCGTCTTTATCGATGCCGATGATTGGATGGATCCCAATCACATCGAAGATTTGGTAGAACTCTTAGAGCGGACGGGAGCCGACATCTCCATCGCCAATTTTACGCGATTCTACATGGACGATCAGCGTTACGAAATCCACATTACGGATGCGGATTACTATGAGATGGAATTGACACCAGAGGAATGGTTTCGCTACCAGTATGGCCAACCCCACAATTTGAGCCTTTGTTTCACAGTGCCTTGGGGCAAGCTTTACAAGCGCTCCTTGTTTGAGACTGTCACTTATTATACAGGTGGTTTTGGTGAGGACGATCGGACAACATGGAAACTTTACCTCATGAGTGACAAAATTGCCTACATGCACCGTTCTAGTCTCATCTACCGTGTCAATGCGACCAGCATGACCCAGATGAGTGAGCGTGTAGAGGTCTTTTCCGAAGAACCGGTCTTGGAGCGACTTGCCCTTTTATCCATTCTGGGTTTCGACCTGTCGCAGGAGATAGCCGCTTTTAAATGGCGGGCGCAACTCAATCGTGACGATAGGATTCGTTCCGGTCAGATGCAGGCCTATAAGAATTTAGAGTTTACATTAAAACTATTGGAAAAATACAATAAATGAGAGTTTATATTACAAACCTGAATGGGCAAGCGGCGCAAAGTACGGCCCAGATTGCCCAAAATATGGTAACGGACATTGCCACGAGCTTGGGTTATCGAGAGCTAGGGATTTATGCCTACAATATGCATGCCGATACTGAGGTGGAATTGTCCAAGCGTTTGGATGGAATTGTGGCAGGTCTTCGGCACGGGGATGTGGTCATCTTTCAAACGCCAACGTGGAATACGACGGATTTTGATGTACGCTTGATGAATAAACTCAAGGCCTATCACATTAAAATTGTGATCTTTATTCATGATGTGGTCCCGCTGATGTTTGCGGGAAATTACTATCTTATGGACCGAACAATTGAGTATTACAACAAGGCGGATGTTATTGTAGCGCCAAGTCAGAGGATGTTGACGGTTCTGCGAGAAGTAGGGCTTACGGTGGAAAAAACGTTGGTTCAGGGAATGTGGGATCACCCGACCGATGTCCCTCAGGCGGAAGCTTCTTTTAAGAAGGAAATACATTTTCCGGGATCACCGGACCGTTTTAGTTTTGTTAAGGACTGGTCCTATGAGCTGCCTTTACATCTCTACACATGGAAACAGGTGGACCTGCCGCCTACGGTCAACCATCGTGGCTATCTGCCAGATACTCGTCTTTTGATGGAATTATCAGAGGGGGGCTTCGGCCTGGTTTGGATGGATGACCATGATAAAGAGTATCAAACTCTATACTGCCCTTATAAATTGGGGACCTTTTTAGCAGCAGGAATTCCAGTTATTGTGCAAAAGGGGATTGCCAATCAGGAAATAATTGAGGCGAACGGTCTTGGTTTTGTGGTTGAGTCCATGGATGAGGCTGTGGCCAAGATTGAGGCTATGAATGAGGCAGAGTATCAAACCATGGTGGAGCGGGTACGAAGCTTTAATCCTCTACTCCGTCAAGGTTACTTCAGTCGTCGCCTCTTGACCGAGTCGGTTTTCCAAGCTCTAAACAAAGGAGGTCTCTAATGGTCGCACTGCAAGATATTCGTGTTCGTCCCATTTTGGAGAGCCTGGAGTTTATTCAAGCGCACAATCCCTCTGTCGCTCGTTTTGGAGATGGGGAAGTGGATTTAATGACAGGTTCCAGTATTCCTTATCAGGAGTATGATCCGGATTTGGCACAGGCCCTGCTGGAGATTCTCGAGACGCCCTCAGGACCGGACTTGTTGGTCTGTTTGCCGGATGTCTTCGACAACAGAGAGCGTTACAATCAGAACGCGGTTCACTTCTGGAAGCAACATTTTAATCGCTACCAGGCATTTTATGAGGAGCATTGCCAATCTCCCTGGTATGGATCGACCTTTATCTCCCGTCCTTATATTGATTTGTTGGATAAAGGCCAAGCGGCTGCCTCCTTTGCAGCCTTAAAGGACCTTTGGAAAGGACGAGACTTGTTAATCGTGGAAGGGGAAATGTCCCGTTCCGGAGCCGGTAACGATCTCTTTGCAGGTGCTGCTTCCCTACAGCGGATTATCTGCCCCTCCCGTCATGCCTTTCGTCACTATGAGTCGATTCTTGAGACAATCCTGGCTCATGCGGAAAATCGCTTGATTTTGTTGATGCTGGGACCAACCGCAAAAGTGTTGGCCCGCGATCTTCAAGAGCGAGGGCACCAGGCTATTGATTTGGGCCATATTGACTCAGAATATGAATGGTTTCAAATGGGGGTCCAGCACAAGGTCAAGCTAGGGCATAAACACACAGCAGAATTTAATTATGATGAGGGGATTGAACTAGAAGAAGATGGTGTCTATGCTAGCCAAGTTGTGGCTCGCATCGGATTAGAGAGGAAGAAAGAAGGGCTTATGCAAGAACAAACGGTTGAGAAAGATACACAGGAAGGGTTGATTTCCATCATCATTCCAGTCTATAATGTATCTTCTTATCTCCGCCGCTGTATGGATTCGATTTTGAAACAGACCTATCGTCATTTCGAAGTAATCTTGGTCAATGACGGGTCTACAGATGGCAGTGCTCTTATCTGCCAGGATTATGTGACTCAGGATTCACGGGTGCGCTTGATTCACCAAGAAAACCAGGGGCCTTCGGCTGCTAGGAATCGAGGACTTCAGGTGGCTCAGGGAGAATACGTGACCTTTATCGATTCTGACGATTTTGTCGAGGACACTTATTTGGAACTCTTATACCGGTCCTTGGTTAAAAATGACGCAGATATTTCGATCTGTAACTTTACGTCCTTTAATGAAGAACGCCAGGCTTTTCTTTTTTCCATTACATCGGAAATGTATTTTGAAGAAGCCTATACCGTTCAGGAATGGTTGCGCAAGGAGAGTAGTGGGGCCAATAATTTGCACCTGGTCTTCACTTTCTCACCCATGAAGTTGTTTAAGCGGAGTCTTTGGGATGGTTTGCAGTATCCAGTTGGCCGTTTGCGAGAGGACGATGCGACCATTTACAAGGTTTATCTCAAGGCGCAACGGATTAGCTTTATCAACCAGCCTCTTTATTATTACTCTCAGAGTCCAGCCGGATTGTCGCGTAATGGGATGCAGGAGGATATTACCAGTATGATTTCGATTGCGGAAGAACGGTTGGCATTGTTGGTCGCACTAGGCTATGATGTGACGGAGCATCTGGATTCTTATGTGAAACGCTTGGAAAAATGCCAGGCGGATGCGCTCTATTCTGGGCAGGTCGAGCTCTTTCAGCAAATTTCCAATAAGTTAGATTTGATCCGTCATCATCGAAAGGAGGGCTAGATGGAAAAGGTAACGGTTATTGTTCCAGTTTTTAATGCAGGACCCTATTTGGTCCCGTGTTTGGACAGTATCGTCCATCAAACCTATAGCAACTTAGAAATCCTGCTCATCAATGATGGCTCAACCGATGGATCAGCCCTAGTCTGTGAGCAATATCGGGCCAAGGATGATCGCGTGCGGGTCATCCACAAAAAACTCGGCGGTGGTGGTGTGGGGGCTGCCCGTAACACAGCCCTTCCTTTAATGACAGGGAGCTATGTTCTCTTTGTGGATAATGATGACTGGTTGGAAGAAACCCATATCGAGTTTCTTTATCGAGCGCTTAAAGAGGCGGATGCGGATATCTCCATCGCTAATTTTACCGAGTTTGATGACAGTCAAAGTGCTTTTCGCTTCCACCTACAGGCAGAGGATTACTTCCGTGAGACCTATACTCCAGCTGAATGGTTCCGCTACCAATACGATGGACGCTTTGGTTTTAGTCAAAGCTTTACGGTTCCGTGGTCCAAACTTTATAAAGCGGAGTTGTTTGAAGATATTTCCTATCCTGAAAATGAAAAAGTGGAAGATGATTACACGACCTGGCAGTTGTACTTGTTGGCAGAAAAGATTGTCTACAGTCATGCGGCCATTTATTATCATCGCAAGCGGTCGAGCTCTGTCACCAGAACGGTGGATGCCGTTCACGTTTTCCCCTTGAAAAGCATTCAGGAGCGCGTGACCATTCTTTCCATGATTGGGTTTGATATTCAGGAGGAATTGAGGGCCTACCGATGGCGTCTGCAACTGCATCGAGATGTGCTATTAGAAGCCGGTCATATGCAGGAATACAAGAAGTGTGTCAATCTATTAAAGATCCTTGAAAAATGGTCCTAATACTTAACCAATTTCAAAATTAGAATACTCGCGGAATGTCAAAAAATGACGAAGAAAGACGATGTAGAGAGTTCAACAGATCTGGGAGACCGTTTAAATATTTTTGCTAAGGAGAGTGAGACAGAACGATTTTACAAATAAAAACGTTCGTTACAAGTCTTTGTTTCAAGTTGTAAGCTGAAACGGTTTCTCCCCAAACCGACCTCGCTCTTTTATTGTTAGGCTCGGGTTCAAACAGTCTCTTCCCAGACTGTTTTCGCTTTCCATATTTAGGGCTCAAGTACTAACAGTCTCTTCCCAGACTGTTAGTACCCACCCCCGGTCTAAAGGCATGTTGAATGTCTTTAGAGTTTCTAAATGAAAGGAACGAAGTTCATGTCAATGTTGATTCGGTTATTTTCGGAGGTCAAAGAGTCAGGAATTGACTCTTTGAGTATCTGGATAAGAGAACATGAACGGTTCTCTCAATAAAGGCGAACGAAAGTACCAATCAACCACTGCGTCACATTGAATTCGCTAACTATAGTCTTTTAGTTTGCTTTTAGTACAAGGCAGCGAGTCGCAGACAGTACTGAAGTACGGCAAGACGAGCTAACACAGTAATAAAAGATAAACTAAAAGACTATAACTCCGATGAATCTCAAGTTCCATCACCGTTTTGCAGAAAGTCTAATGATTCGTCAGCGCTCGTTAATCACTGATGGGCACCTCTAAAAACTAAACTCTTAAAAATTCGAACATTGATTTATCAAGATTTCTACGACATGATTTGATGCAAAACCGGAGTTTTTCGAGGTGCCCTGATAAAGAACGTAAGGTAAGAGAGGCTGGGGCCTGTTCCCAGCCTCTTACTTATTTATCCCTAACTCTACAAATATCTTAGAGGGCATGATATACTCTTATCTAAAGGAAAATCAAGAACGGAATCTACCATGTTTAATATTAGAAAAAAATGGACGAGTAGTTTATTGCTTCGAAAAATTGGCTGGACCTTGGTGATTGTAATGGTCTATATAATTGGACGGTTTTTACCTGTTCCAACAGCTGCAGTGAATCAAAAATTGGTTCAGAATTTTGTCAATAGTAACCTCTTGAACAATTTAGCAACAGTGACAGGGGCTCGTATCAGCAGCATAACGCTATTTTCACTGGGACTGAGTCCTTGGATGACCACTGTTATTATCTGGCGTTTCTTCACGGTTTTCAATCTATTTAAAAATCAAACTCAAGTTCAAGTTTACCGCTATCGCATGATGTTGACTTTGGTGATTGCTGCGATTCAGGCTTTTGGTTTGACGGCATCCACCAACTTGATTGAGATGGATTTATTCGGTATTAGAGGTGAAGGGATTGCTCTCTTCTTTACCATGCTAATCCTGGCCTCAGGATCGGTGGTCCTGACATGGTTAGGGAATATGAATGCGTCTCGTGGTTTGGGCGGGATGACGATTATGATCTTGGTCAATATGATTTTATCCTTTATTGAAAATGGTGTTGGCTTCATTTCGGAGCAGTCTGGTTTTACGATGGATTTATTGGGGCAGATCGCCTTGTTTATAGTTGCCTATACCTTGCTAGTTCTACTGACAGTTATCCTCTATCGGGGAGAGTACCGGATTCCTATTAAGCGTGTGGGGATTCATACTTCCTATAACCAGAAGAGTTACTTGCCGATTCGGGTTACGCCTGCTGGAGCTATGCCTTTTATGTATGGGATGACTTTGATGATGTTACCTGCTTATCTTTTAAACGGTTTGCGGTATTTTTATCCTGAGAATGAGACCTTAAAAGAAGTAGCCTTTGGTTTAAGTTTGACTCAATTAAGTGGAGCGCTATTTTATATCACGCTTCTTTATGTCCTATCCATCGGATTTGCCTACTACAATTATGATTCCTATGATATTGCCAAAAATATGCGTAACAACGGGGATTATATTGAAGGAGTTCGACCAGGTAAGGACACAAAAGATTTTGTCCAGCGTAAAGTCAATAGTCTCGCTCAATTTGGGGCTTTAACGGTTATGCTCATCGTGGGCTTGCCACTGATTTTCTTGGTTGCTCAATGGGCTTCAGACGGTAGTGTTAGCATTGCCCTTTTGATAAATAATGCTTATATCGTATCCAGTCTTTTGCTAGGGGTGATCGAACAGGTCAACACGATTCAAGGTTGGAAGCAGTATAAAAATGTCATTTATACTTAACTCATTTCAAAAACAGAATACTCGCGGAATTTCAAAAAAAAATGAAGAGGACAGCTGATGATGATCGTTCAACAGGTCTGGGAGACCTATTGAACGTTGTCAATGAAGCGTGCAAGGCACGCAATCAAGAAGTTCATCAAAGAGGCTTGACAAAGTCATACTCGAAACAGTTCGAAATCTGAACAGGCAATCCGATGAAGGCAGAACTAGGGTTCGGCGAAGAGGATTAACACATTCAGGTTTTGAAATGCAATGAGTATCAGATTTTGAAATTCAATGAGTATTAGTAGACAGGAGTCGCTCATGTTTTATTTCGTACCCTCTTGGTACAATCAAAGTCGCCCGTGGTACCATAACACCCAGCTCTGGTTTCGGATTTTGGAGCGGATGACGTTTGATGACACGATCAATCAAATGAAGATGTTCCATCAGGCGGAAGAAGAAGTTCGATTAATGGTTCTCAACTACCAGCCCCAGTTTCGATATGATCTGCATAAGCAGGGCTTGCTGCAAACACCTTATTGGTCGTTTTTTGATGATATCCAAAATATCTCTAGATTGGATGTACATCCGCTTAACTTTAAGGACTTGAATTGGCCCGAGAATGTGCAGTTTCTCTATAGTCCTTTTGCTGTACTGGCAAGACAAGAAAAGAAGGACCTAGCCACTATCCATTTTGCCCAAGATGGGAATCTCTTCTACATTGAATTCATAGAGGATGGACGTATTCGGAAGCAATATCTCTTTGATGATCGGGGTTTTCTTTCCTCTATTCTCTACTTTGATGAACAGGGGCGAGAGTTGCACCAGGATTATCTCAATGAGAGTGGGATTTGGCAGGTGCGGGAACACTTGAAGCCCCACCAATTAGGTCGTATCGAAGTCAATTCCGATGCTGATCACAGTTTCCAGCAGCGCTATTATGGTGATTGGCCGGATCTATTACGGGAGCGCTTACTTTTGTTGCATCAGCAGGAGATGCAACCGGAAGATACCTTGGTTGTGGCTAGCCATGAGCAGCACAATGACCTCCTGCTGGACGTCTTTCTCAATCAGAAGAAGGTCTTTTCATTCTTTGGGGAGCGCTATCCTTTGGATCTGACCGAATCCAGCCAACGTTTGTTGAAGCAAGCGAATTTGTTGGTTGTAGATCAGAAAAAACAAGAAGAAGAACTGCGCCAGCTCATGCAAGCTGCCGGACAGCAAGAAAAAGAGCTCCTGCGGGTATCCCCCTATGACACCCGGTTACGACTGGGTCACAGTCAGATGTTGAAAGAACAAGTGATTTATTTCTACATTGACAACTTGGACTCTTCGGAGATCCGTGAAATTCTGGGAACACTCTTGGAATTTATGGATCGGCATGAGGATGTGAACCTATTCATGGTCTCCTTTGACCGCAATCTGAATTTTAAGAACTGGGAAGACTGGATAACCAGCCACATCCACGAAAAGTATGACCCAGATGATTTCTTCCAAGTTGTGGATACAGGAAATGAAAACCAACTTGAAGAGGATGAGCTTATGGAATTATCTCGAGTTACCTTCCATCTCTTCACCAATGAAAATGAAATCATCACTGCCCTGGATTCCACACGGCTACTACTGGATCTTGGGCCAGAACCAGATCTGTATACGCAAATTGCGAGTATCTCAGCCGGTGTACCTCAGATTAACCGTGTAGAAACAGACTTTGTCAGCCATGAGAAAAATGGCTGGGTCTTGAGTCCTGAAGCAGATTTAGAAATTGCCCTTCGCTATTATCTGGAAGGATTGGCCAATTGGAATCGTTCTTTTGTTTACACGGTCCAAAAAATGGCTGACTACACCAGTGGTCGGATTCTCGCCCAGTGGCAGCAACTCTTGAATAAGGATCAGTAGCTATGAAAGTATTACAAATTGGCTCTCAGTCCTGGGCTGAGAGCTTGGAACAAGTACCGGAGGACCTCGACTGGTATTGGACGCCGACGCAAGAAATTTCTGATTTTATAGAGGTCTTGACGGAAACAGAACGGGCCAAGTTACCTGTTCCTGAAGAAGATAAACCTCAGCCAAAGCTTCGATTACGATTTGATGTGATTCTCATTACCGAAGGGCTGGCTGAAAAGGATTTAGAACCCTTGGTGAACATGGTTGAGCCCTATGGTCTTTATGTGGACAAGGGGATTGAACTAGAGGCTGGTGAACCATACGGGATGTTCCGCCGGAAAATGTTACGTGAACTGGATGTAGAAGGAGACTCCAAGGCCAAGATGGACTTCCTACAGTTAACTCATTTTGAAAGTCAGTATGGAGCTAAACTAAAACTTCCCGATATTGACATCAACCAGGATTTTCAGGGAGACGTTTTTTATGATGGACATGTAGCTGTCCACCTAAAAGGAGACTTTGGCCAAGACTTTAGACCACTCTTAACTTTTCGTTACAATTTGGGAACTTTTCCGGTTGCCTTGGAAATTTGGTTGGAGCACTTTAAAGTCTCCGGGAATCCTGAAATTCAATTGGAGCTTACTCCGATGCAAAAAGGGAGCCTCTATAGGTTTATGGAACCGACAGTATTAACGGAAGAGCAATTGAAAGAGCCCTACGTTCTTCCACGGAATGAGGAAATTGGTTTTTATACGGTCTCTGTTTGGGCTAAGGGTCAAGGTGAATTGGGCTTTGGGCCTCTTCACTGGCGTTATTCCCGAATTGGAATGGGGCGTTTTGTTCTAGGTGGAAAGCGCTACAGCGATGAGAAAAAACAGGAGTTTATTTATTATTTCAATCCTGGAGATATGAAGCCACCAATGAATGTCTATTTTTCAGGATTCCGGCCTGCTGAAGGCTTTGAGGGCTATGGGATTATGAAATCCCTCAAGAGACCGTTTATGTTGATTGGTGATCCTCGCTTAGAAGGTGGTGGCTTTTATATTGGTAGTCCTGAATTGGAAGCTAAGGTTGTGGAGGTTATTCAGGAGTCTTTGGATTACCTCGGTTTCGACAAGTCGGATTTAATCTTATCTGGTCTTTCCATGGGAACCTTTGGAGCTCTTTATTATGCGGCAGATTTTGACCCCTATGCGGTGGTGATTGGGAAACCCTTCACCAATGTTGGGGATACGGTGGCAGCGATGAAGTTGAAGCGACCGGATGAATTTGAGACCAGTGCAGATGTGCTTCGGAATGTAACGGGTGGCACAGATGAAGAAAGTATCCAGCAATTGAATCAGCGCTTTTGGGACAAGTTTAACCAATCCTCTTTTGACCAGACGACATTTGCGATTGCCTATATGGAAAATGATGACTATGACGGCCAGGCCACGGCTAGGTTGATTGAGGCATTATCGGATAAAAAGGCGCATATTTATGCCAAGGGTTATGAGGGTCGGCACAATGATAATAGTCGGGCCATCAATAAGTGGTTTAAGAGGCAGTATGTTCAATTATTAGAAGACGGTTATGGAAGGAAGTATGGATGACCAAACACTTGATACACCGAATTACTTGGGATCAGGTTTATAGTGGGGATGCCTATCTCTATGGAACCCGCTTGACCTTTACTGATCAGGGAGCCTTATTTGAAAACCAACGGATGGCTTCTGGAAAGTTGATTAGTCGCTTTCATTCTACAACCAACTATCAAGGCAAGCGGACCTCTCCAGCCCTACCTTTGTTGGTCCCTGGAAACAACTATTGGTTGGATCTTGAGATTGAGGCAGTGCCTGAGGGACGTTATTTTCTGGAAGTAAGCTATTTTAACAGGCAGGGTGAACAGATTGGATTTGACATACTGCGTCGAAATCAGGGAGAAATCCGTTATCCTGAGGAAGCTTTTACCTATGTCCTCACCCTTAAGAGTGCAGGAGCCAGCCAGCTCTTGTTTAAGGGAATATCTATCTATTCCATGGAGGAGCACAAGCCCTTTAAGCTGGACAAACCGCTTGAAAAGCGGTTCCTACCTGATCAGATTCCAGATGATTTACGATTGGTTCAAAAATTATTAAAAACCATGTGATAAGTGAATGACATGAAAGAAAGAAAATCGTTATTAAACAACTTGAAATTGGCTGGGATTCGGCGAATTGTCGGACGCATCAATGATATGGCGGAAGAAATGGCGGGCTTGACCGATGATGAATTGGCTGGACTGACGCAAAAGTTTCGTGACCGCTTGGAGGATGGGGAAAGTTTGGATGACTTGTTGGTGGAGGCATTTGCGGCTCTACGTGAAGCCAATCGGCGGGTTTTGGGCATGTTCCCCTTCGACGTGCAGGTTATGGGGGGAGTAGCCCTGCATCAAGGCTACATTGCTGAAATGAAAACAGGGGAAGGAAAGACCCTGACGGCGACCATGCCCCTGTATTTGAATGCCTTGGAAGGCAAGGGAGCCATTCTGGTAACCACCAATGACTATTTAGCTCGTCGGGACGCAGAAGAAATGGCTCCTGTCTTTGAATTTATGGGCTTGACTGTGGGGGTCGGCGTCTTCAATGAAGATGACGATAGTGATGTGGAGGAAAAGCGGGCTGTTTATGCTGCGGATATTACCTACACAACCAGTACAGCCTTGGGCTTTGATTATTTAGCAGATAACTTAGCCGCAGCCGAGCAGGATAAGTTCTTACGTCCCTTCCATTATGTGATTGTCGACGAAGCGGACGCGGTCTTGTTGGATGCGGCTCAGACACCCCTAATTATTTCAGGATCACCGCGCGTGCAATCCAATCTGTACCATGTGGCCAATCAGTTTGTCTTGACCCTGGAAGAGGAAAAGGAATATCGACACCTCAAAGAAGATAAGGCTGTCTTTCTAACAAGGGATGGCATGGATTATGCACAAGAATATTTCGATGTTCCAAATCTCTACGGGGATGCCTACTTTGAGCTTAATCGGCACATCAATCTGGCCTTACGGGCTCACCATCTTTATAAAAAGGATGTCGATTATGTCGTTGCAGATGAAGAGGTCAAACTGCTAGACAACCGGACAGGTCGTGTCCTGGAAGGGACGCGGTTACAGTCTGGTATTCACCAAGCCCTTGAAACCAAGGAAGGTGTTCCTATCAGTAAGGATTCCCGTTCTGTTGCATCGGTAACCTATCAAAGTCTTTTCAACATGTTTCCACGCATCTCGGGAATGACGGGAACTGGAAAGATTGCTGAGGATGAGTTAATTTCGACTTACAAGGTTCCGGTGGTGGTGATCCCCACCAACTCACCGATCCAGCGCATCGATTATCCAGATAAGATTTATGTCACCTTGCCCGAAAAACTGCAGGCTACCCTCGAATATGTGAGGGAATTACATCAGAGTCAACAACCTGTGCTTTTGATTTCTGGAACAGTAGATATTGCGGAAATCTATTCCCGGATGTTGCTGCAGGAGGGAATCCCGCACAGTGTTCTAACCGCTAAAAACGTGGCTAAGGAAGCACAGATCATTAAAGAAGCAGGGCAACTGGGGGCGGTGACAGTGGCGACTTCCTTAGCGGGTCGTGGTACAGATATCAAGCTGGGAGAAGGAGTAGCTGAATTAGGAGGACTAGCGGTTGTCGGGACCGAGAGGATGGCAAACAGCCGGATTGACTGGCAGCTTCGTGGTCGGGCAGGTCGCCAGGGAGACCCTGGCTTGAGTCAATTCTTTGTCTGCTTGGAAGATGAACTGCTTATTCAATATGGAGGCAAGTCTGTTACCAAATATTTTGAAAAGAACAATCACAGCAACCGTTCCAATTTTGGTCAACCCCTAACAGCAGGGCGTTTCAGACGGGCGATCACCCACGCGCAAGAAAAGAGTGAGGACAATGCCATGAGTGCCCGGCAATCGACCATTAAGTTTGATGAAAGTTTACGGATTCAACGGCAGAAAATTTACCAGCTCCGGGATGACTTGATTTATCATAAAATCGATTTAATGGATAAGATGGATGCCATCTTTGTAGAGGTCATGGAAGAGTTCTTAAAGGAGCATCCGCAGTTAACCAAACAAGAATTGCGGCGGTATGTTTTGGAAAACTATAGTTACCAAAACCAGCCCTTGGGCCAGTCTATCGATGTCTCCAATCGGCAACAGGTTTTGGATTACCTTTGGACCCTCTATAAAATGGAATTGGAGAAAAAGGAAGAATACTTGGAGACCGGCGAAAAGATGGAGGAATTCATGCGCTTATCTGTTCTTAGGGCCATTGACGAAGCCTGGATTGAGCAGGTTGATACGCTGCAGCAATTGAAGAATTTTGTGCCGATGCGTCAGGTAGCTCAAAGAGATACCACTTCCGAGTACTTCCGTGAATCTTTGGAATCATATAATCAGATGGTCCAAAGGGTCAAGAGAAGCATTGTTCGCAATGTGATGTTGAGTACCATCGAGGCTGATCGAGAAAAGGGCTATACCATTTACTATGTTTAAGCGAGGATGCGATGACAGTATATAGTATTAATTTAGGGATCGGTTGGGCTAGTAGTGGTGTAGAATATGCCCAGGCCTACCGAGCGGAAATCTTCCGGGAATTGCAATTGCCGGCTAAGTTTATTTTTACAGATTTATTCCAAACCGAGAATCTCCAGCATTTTACCTCCAATATCGATTTTAAAGATGAGGAGATTATCTGGCTCTATTCTTTCTTTACCGATTTGAAGATAGCGCCGACAAGCTACAGCCGCAGACAGTTGGAAGCAAGCTTTGCTGCACCCGTTCAACGGACGGAAGTCGGGGTCAAGTTGGTTCGTTATCATTTTTCGGAGGATTTTTATATCAATGCCAGTCTCTGTGGACCGGAGGAAGCCTATGTCCAACGAGTGGAGTATGTGGTTAAAGGGAAACTCATTCGTAAGGATTATTATAGTTATACCAAGGTTTTCACAGAATTTTATGCCCCGGTCAATGATAAGCCCCAACTTTACCAACGCCATTTTTATAATGAGGACGGCAGTTTGGCCTATGAAGAAGTCCTTTATAATCAGAAGAGCACCTTCCGATTCCCAGATCGTATTTTGAATGGTAAGGAAGCCTTGGTTGCCTATATGCTAGAAAAGTTGAACTTGACTAGCCAGGACATTCTGCTCTTGGACCGGGCGACTGGTATTGGGCAAGCCGTTTTCGCCCATAAAGGATCCGCCAAATTAGCTGTTGTGATTCATGCTGAGCATTACAATGCCAAGGGAACTGATGACTACAATGTGCTCTGGAATAATTATTATGAATATCAGTTTACCAATGCCCATTTGGTCGATGCCTTTATTACTTCTACGGAAAAACAAAAAGAGGTCCTGGATCAGCAATTCAAGACTTATACCAAGCACCAACCGCGAATTTATGCCATCCCGGTTGGAAGTTTGGAACAGCTCCGGAGGCCGGATCAGGCACGTAAACCCTATAGTCTGATGACTAGTTCCCGCTTGGCCAGTGAAAAGCACATTGATTGGTTAGTGAGCGCGGTTATAGAAGCCCGAAAGTCCCTGCCAGAACTGACCTTTGATATTTATGGTGAAGGAGGGGAGCGACGCAAGTTAACGGAGATGATTGAGTCTGCGGATGCCGAAGCCTATATCCAACTCAAAGGGCACCAACAATTGGCCGAAGTCTACAAGAATTACCAAGTTTACCTCACTGCCTCGACTAGTGAAGGGTTTGGTCTGACGCTGATGGAAGCCGTCGGTTCTGGATTGCCCTTGATTGGGTTGGATGTACCTTATGGCAACCAAACCTTTGTGGATGATGGGAAGAATGGTTATCTGATTCCACGTCCGGAAGCTGATGATCCAGCTTATATGACCCAAGCTTTTTCGGACAAAATTCGAACTTACTACCAAGCGAATCGGACTGAAGAGGCACAAGAAGCTTCCTATCAGAAGGCTGAACCCTTCTTGCATGAGCACTTGGCCCAACTTTGGGCCGCATTTGTAGAGGAGGTTGGTCATGCTTAAAATATATGATCGTTTGACCCAGGAAGGGTTGGATTTGGAGTATTCCCTCCGGACATCCGGCTTTGAAGGGTCAGGTGTTGTCTTGCAGGATGATGGTTTCTTGCCGGATGGCTTTACGTCCCCTTTTGAATTCTTCTCAGGCCAATTTGAGGAGGAAATAGCCCCTCTTTATTTTAATGAAGTTCCAGTTCCAAAATATTGGCAAATTACGGGAACCAATCAGCAAGGGGAGATTTGGAATTATAGTCAGAAAAAGGCGACCATTTTCTACCACGATCCTAAGCACCTACGCTTGGTCAAATCGGTTGAGTGGTTAAATGAGCAGGGACAAGTCATGGTGACGGACCACTACAATCGCTTTGGTCGGATTTTTGCCAAGACTTATTTCAACCAAGAGCAGCAGGTGACCCATAAGCATTATGTTGATGCCGAGGGGCGTCCCTACTTGTCGGAAAATTTGGTGACAGGGGATCTTCTGTTAGATTGGCAAGGACAAACGCATTACTTTGCCAAGAAAGTGGATTTCTATCTGTTCTACCTGCGTCATTCAGGTTTGGATTTGAGCCAGATTTGGTACAATTCTTTAGGAATGCCCTTCCTTTTGGCCTATTATTTGGGAGGTCCAGGACAAGATATTCTCTTCTGGCAGGAGGACATTCATGATCACGTTCCCGGTAATATGAAATTGCTCCTGAGCGGTAAGGCCCCACGCCAAACTCGGGTCTTAGTGCAAAAAGAAGGTGTTTATCAAGCCTTAGAGCAATTTTTAACGGAGGAAGAAAAAGAAAAAGTGGAGGCCTTGGGTTATCTTTATCCGAGTCTGAGAGAAAATGGGAATCGGAAGGAAATCCTGGTCTTGACCAATTCTGATAATCTGGAAGGGTTAGACGCACTCTTAGAAAACTTACCTGACTACCAGTTCCACATCGCCGCACTAACGGAAATGTCCCAGCGGCTGATGCAATATGGGGATCGTGACCAAGTCCACCTTTATCCTAATGCAGGTGCGAATCAAATCAAGGGGCTTTTCCAGACCTGTGATATTTATCTCGATATTAATCATGGTTCGGAAATGATGGCGGCCATTCGTACGGCCTTTGAATCTAATTTGCTAATCGCTGCCTTTGACAACACCAGTCACCATCCTGGTATGCTCCTGAAGGAAGCCATTTTTGACCACCGCCAGCCACATGCAATGGCTGAGTGGCTTAAGGCTCAAACGGATTTAGCTGTCGCCGCTCAAGGACAACGCCAGTTGGGAGGACAGGCTAGTCTAGAGAATTATCAAGAAAAATTGAAAGGGTGAGGACAATATGAAAAAAGAAAACCCACTCCTAAATCAAGATATTGAACAGCGGATCCAAGATGCCCGCTATGAAAAAGGGGAAACGGAAAAAAGCAGACGGTCTATCTTTTACTTGGTGATTGTTTGCCTGGTTACCCTATCCGTTGTTTTGTCACTACTCCGTTATTTGACTTAATAGAGTTATGATCTAGAGGAGCGCGAGTTTTTTTACTTTACTTAGGGAATCGGTAGCTCTCTAGTAGCCAAGATTGTAGAACCAAAGGAAGATTCTTTTGCAACTTCTTTCGTTTTTTCAGAATACTTTTAGAAATCTAGACTATACTAATAGTTTAAAGGGTTTTGTCAATCTAGAATATGGCGACAAAGCCTATTGTGTCGGGCATTCTCCCAAGCATATTTATTGACTGGGTGTCCTTTTCAAATTTATAATGATTCCTATTCATTAATACTCGAAATAGTTCGAAATCTGACTTCGTCAAACCTCCTTGATGAACTTATTGATTGCGTGCCTTGCACGCTTTATTGATAATATTCAACAGATCTCCTAGGCCTGTTGAACGATTATCGTCGGTTTTTCTTATCATTTTTTTGAAAGATTCGAGTATTCAGCGTTTGAAGTTAGTTCAGTATAATATTTTAGGGATTTTTTCTAAAAGATTTTTCAATTTACAATAAGGAGTTTTCATGAAAGGTAAACACAGGAAAAAATTTGATTGGTACTCGATGAAGAAGCGCTATTCCTTCCGTAAGTACCATTTTGGACTTGCGAGTGTTCTGTTAGGAACGACCCTACTTACGGGTCAAGTTGCACAGGCAGAAGAAATTGCCTCTGCAGTCCCAGCAGCTACTCAGACAATCGACTCAAATGATGTAAGTGAAGTGGTTAGTAGTCCGATAATTGAAGAAGCAGGTGTTTCGGAATCAGCAACAGCAAGTCCAGAAACTGCAGAAGCAATACCTGCAAGTTCTGTTACTACTGAAGCTATCCCTACAACGGAATCATCGAGCTCAACAGAAGTGAGCACGTCAGCAAGCACCGAAACAGCAAGTCGTTCTAGTACCTCTTCCGAAAAAGCATCGACTGAAGATGTGAGGAATTCCGAAACAAAAACTGTAACGAGCCAAACTTCAACAGCATCTAGCTCAGTTGAATCTTCTAAAACCGAAAGAACAAGCCAGGCTATAGGCACCAAGGCAGAAAATACTCCGGAAGTTTTACAAGCTACTGAAGAAAAAGCAGAAACTTCTACATTATCAAGTGATTTCCTTCCAACAACAATAGAACTTTCTCAAGATGGTCTTGCGAAACCCCTTGTGGATTCGTTTGTCAAAATGTCTTGGCAGGCGATTCCTCGTGCTGAAGCCCTCTTATTGAATGCCAAGGAATTGTTGGAAAGCCGTGCGAAGATTTCCTACGCTAAAACACCTCAATATGGGGACCGTCAAGCTAGTATTCTTGTAACTTATGAAAATGGTGAAACTAGAGAAGTATCCTTCGATGTTCAAATCACAAGCCAGGCTGTTCGTCGCAATCGTTCAAACGCGGTAACATCCAGCGACCGTGCCTTCCGTGCAGATAGCCCAAATACTTCTGGAACAGTCAACGGAGCTATTGGTACGAGTAGCCAGTTGGAGAATAATGTTGATTCAGCAAAAATCACGGTTACAACCTCCTTGGATATTTCAGGTGAATCGGCTAATTATGACGGTGGATATGTAGAGTTGGTATTTGAAAATACGACTGAAATAAAAGCTGAAGCATCTGGGGTTACTGGTATCACTACAGATGTTAGGACTGATGGAACGAATACGATTGTCCGTTTCACGCCAACGGCCCCATTGCGTGGAGGTTCCTACTATAATTTTGTTAGCACTTATCAGTTGAAGCCTGTTAATAATGGTGGAAATGTAGCCTCCATGTTGGAAGCAAATGATTTCAGAGTCCCAGTGAAGGCTACTTTTTATGATGCAGATGGTTTAAAAGTTCAAGATTTGGGTAATTTGTCCTTTGGTTATGAAGAAGTATACAACGCTGCTGATACAGGGACCGCCATGTCCACAGCTCAAATCGTTGCTGTAGATGCCAATAACAATGGTATTGTAGATGCTGGTGAAACTGGAAAATTATCATTCTATGTGTATACAGGTGCACGGACAGAAACCGGAACAAATGTGTTAAATGACCACTTTTCTCCTGGAACCGGGGTTTTTGATGGTCGAAATGTTACAGGTGGAGGCTCAACTGCACCTAGTGCGCGTATTGTAGCTCCAGTATCTGCCTACACTTACGATGTTGCTAAAAAAGCAGGTCTCACCCTTAGCCAAGAATCGAAAGATGCAGGTTGGTATGAGGACGAGAACGGTTATCACTTACATGTGACTCGTGATACGAACCCACTTGTGGGCGATGATACTGCCAACCGTAATACTAATTCCAACTATGTTCCTCTTATTCTTGATATTGAAGAAGGGGCACATGTCTCAGACATTAAAGGTTGGCAAAATTTAGAAGTTACAGGTACTTATTCTAAGGAAGATGGGACAACTTATTCAAATACAAAAACTCTGAGATATAACGTCGATATTCCGTCTCAACCGGTTTCAGAAGGAATCCTATCACTAGGTCACGCTTATAATACGGATACTGAAATTATTAAGGCACACGGTCAAGGAACCTATACAACAAACGTTGCTCTAACTCGTGTCGCTGATACGGATACGGATTATCCGTTAAATGACTACACTTTAAAAGTTACAACCGATAATGACGGTGAATTTTTCAACCGTGTTGGTTATACGGGTCGTAATTATACGGAAGTTTTTACCAATGGTGGAAAAGTAGAAGTCTATGATGACGAAACAAATGAACTTCTTGGCACCTTTGATGCTTCCTCTTATGTACAAACTGGTACTTATATCACAATTGATGAGTCCAAAGAAGTAAAAACAGTTCGGTATGAGTTTAAGAATCTAAATTTGAAAAAAGATTCTACCCTTGTATATCCACCCTCGAGCCTGAATTTTAGTGAGTATACCTTCTACAATAATTGGGAGAATCGATACAATGATTCCTCGGTGACAGAGTTACCCACTCAAACGACAGCGACTTTAGTTAATACTACATCAAATTCTGAATCATCCGTTACGAAAAACGGTGTCTTGGTTCGTAAGGTTTACCAAGTCAACATGGATGAGAGGTCCGATTTAACGCACAATAACCGTACTCAAGGCTCTGGATTTACGCAACGCTATACATTAACGGATACAGAACAAAATAACCGTGGTGGATACGATATCAAAAACGTTGATGAAAAGGGGATGGCTAGCTATACGGTTGACCTTTACCAAGCTTATCTTGTAGATCCGAACCTTAAATTGGTGAATACAAATTGGACCGTCTACTATAACTTTAATGGTACGGGTAAAGATTTGTATGTTGAAAATGTACCGGTCACGTCTTCAACCGACCCAATTGGTCAAAATGTTGTAACCATGGCCAATAACTTCGTACCAAATGGTTCTTATGAAATTACTCAGATTGGTTTCTGGTCAACAAAAGATCCAGGTCTGATTCCAACGGATGGAATTGATTTGGGGACAGTTACAGTTGGCGATGAGAGTTTCGTTGTAACGACAGAGAATTCAACCTCAAGTACTTGGAAAGTACATTTGGTATCTTCTGAGTCCTCAGGTGTTCTCTCCAAAGTTAAACCTAACGCTGCTTCTTCTTACAGTTTCAATTCTAATGAGCATGAAGCGCAGGATGTCGTGGACTTTGAAATCACCTATTCTAACGTTGCGACTCAGGAATTGATGAGCGTGAGCGTGATTACCTCTCTTCCTCGAGAAGGCGATAAGCAGTTGGATTCTCGTGGCAACGCTCGAAATTCCCAATTTGACGTTTACCTAACTAAGGAAGTGACTCCACCTAGCGGTTGGCGTGCAGTGTATACGACTACAAGTGGTACTGCAGCTCAGATGGAAGCTGGAACTTGGTTGGACGCAGCTGATGTGACAGATTGGTCAAGTATCACGGCAGTTAAGTTTATTTCGACTGGTCCAGTTAGTGCGAATTCAAGTGTTAACTTCCATATTGAGGACGCAGTCATTGGCACAAATGCCATCCAAGGGGAGAAGGCTTATCTTTCTTCTGCTTCAACATCAGGCGGCTCCACTACTTATATTGAATCCAATAATGTATTGATTCAAATGAAAAATCAAATTGCGAATGGAACAGTTACCATTAACTATGTGGATGAAAATGGGAATGCCATTCCAGGAATTGATTCGAAAAGTGTATCCAATGATGTGAAATCTGCTTATGATGTATCAGATAAGGATACCTATTATCCAGATTCAATTTTCACAGCTGATGGTTTGGAATATGAATATGTAGAAACGAAAGCGGATAGTGTACTGAATACAGGTGTCTTCACAGAAGAAGAACAAACCATCACTCATGTCTATAAACTTGCGCAACAAAAAGCAAACTTCACTTATAAAGATGTAACGGATGCGGATAATCCATCTGTCTTGGATTCTGTAGATTCTGTTACCGGTGATTCCGCTGCCGTCATCGACTATAAGACAGCAGACCGCATCAATGAATACCTCAAAAAGGGATATGAGCTTGTATCCAATGACTTTGAAGATGGTGTCACTACTTATGATAAAGATAAGGCTGTAGACCAAGACTTCACGATTGAATTGAAACAACGTGTTGTGCCAATTACAGATCCATCTCAAGCTGGAAAAGACGTGGATAAAGGTGATGAAAATACACCACAATACCCAGATTCTGTTAAGGATATGGAAGCTCTCACGAAGACAGTTACGCGTACCATTGAGTACAAGTACTTGACTGAGGGTGGTAAAGAAGCATCCGCAACCGTAACCCAAACGGTTGAATTCAAACGGACTGCAACCGTTAACCTTGTTACAGGTGAGATTGTCTATACAGAATGGACCACAGAAGAAGGAGAAGGAACTAAGGAAGCCGTTAAATCTCCTGATATCCAAGGTTACACTCCTGATAAAGTAAGTGTAGCTGAGTGGACACCAAAAGCTACAGATGAGAATGTGAATGAAGTAGTCATCTACACACCAGATAAACAAGAAGTTACTGTTACCTATGTAGATATCACAAAAGGTGACGAAGTTGTTCTTGGTGAGGTTGACTCCCTAACAGGTGTTACAGATGCAAAGATTGACTACTCCACTGCTGATCGTATTGCAGCTTACATTGAGGAAGGATATGAGCTTGTTGAGGATGGATTCCCAGCAGGTGCAGTCTACGACAAAGATGGCAATGTGACTCAAGAATACAAAGTTACCTTACGTCAAAAAGTTGTAGACGTGGATCCAGAAAATCCAACCAATCCAAAAGATAATTCTGAACTCGAATTGACCAAAACGGTTACACGTACGATTGAGTATAAGTACTTGAAAGAAGATGGTGAAGAAGCTTCTAAAACTGTGACACAAACAGTTACATTCACACGTACAGCCAAAGTCAATATGGTGACAGGAGAGGTGATTTACGCTGCTTGGACCACAGAAGAAGGTACAACCCCAGCGGTTGAATCACCAGTTATCGCAGGCTACACCCCAGACCAAGCAAGTGTAGCTGAGTGGAAACCAAGTGCAACAGATGGGAATGTGAATGAAGTTGTTATCTACACACCGGATGAGCAGAAAGCTACAGTGACTTACGTAGACATCACAAGTGGTGAAGAAGTCGTTCTAGGAGAAGTTGATTCCCTAACGGGTGTAACGGACGCTGAGATTGACTATTCAACTGTTGACCGGATCAAAGCCTATGAAGAAGCTGGCTATGAACTTGTTAACGATGGCTTCCCAGCAGGTGAAGTCTACGACAAAGATAGCAATGTAACTCAAGAGTATACAGTTACATTCCGTCAAAAAGTTGTAGATGTGGAACCAGAAAATCC